>JBPCSC010000478.1:0-57808 GCA_051007495.1 Methylococcaceae bacterium
CTCTGGTTGAGGGGCTGGATCTGGAGGCGGTAGCATCGGTACGGGAAGCGGATTTCATCCTGTTAACCGGTGTGCGTGATGACCGTGATGGATTGTTCTATCAGGATATTCTCGATCAGTCTCTGGAGTTACGCCGCCCGCTCATCTGCATCAATCCTGACCGGGTGCGTTTTTCCGGTGGCCGCTTTACCTTCAGTGCCGGTGCAGTAGCCGATGCCTACGCCCGCATGGGCGGCACGGTTCACGCACTGGGCAAACCGCACCCGGCCATTTACCACTATTGCGCCCGTCTTTTTCCCGATATGAATCCAGCCCGAACCCTGGCCGTCGGTGATTCCCTTTATCACGATGTGCAAGGCGGTGCCCGGTTCGGAGCGGCCACGGCCTGGGTTATCAGCGGTATCCACCAGACCTTCATCCGTTATGTAGAGGATGATCGGGGCGTGGAACCGGACTGGATACTGCCAGGATTCAGTTGGTCTGAATGACCCGCTCACCCCTATTCCTTGTCCACTAACGAGTTTCCGACCGCATGAATCTCAACTCCTCCAGCCTTGCTGTGTTTAGAGCCTTGCTAGGCTTACTGCTCAACAGGCTCTCGTTACCCAAAACACCAGAACGGCTGAAATTTATCGAGCGACTGGATGAAACGGCCTTATCCACGCCGGATAGCGTATGGCCTTGCGTGGGTGTGAAAGCACAGCCTGTGTCGCTGTCACTGGTTCAGGCTCGGGAATATGCAAGCTCCAGTCATTTACTGGTCGCGCAGTTCGAGCGGGATACCGCGACGGGGGAGACGGCCTGGTTGGTGCTGTGTGGCTCGGTGGGTCACCGTATGCAGGTTGTGCAGATGGGTTCAACCGGAATGACGGAGTACCAGTGGTCAGTCGGAGAACTGGCCTCGATGCTGGGTATCCCGGAAGATAAAACCTGGGCGTGGTGGTCGATTGAGCCTTTGGCTCCGCTGGATGCCGCTGCCAGCCATCACGATGAGGAACACGAGCATCTGGATCCATTTCGCCGTCTGTTGCGTCTGCTGCAACCCGAACGCCAGGATATTGTGATCGTCACCGTGTTTGCCTTCGGGGTGGGCTTGCTGGGGTTGGCCACTCCGGTGGCCGTACAGGCGTTGGTAAATTCCGTGGCCATGGGCGGTGTGCTGCAACCCGTTATTGTGTTGGCCGTCATGCTGTTTTTGTTCTTGGGATTTTCCGGTGCCATCCAGATTTTCCGCACGTATCTGGTCGAGATCGTGCAGCGGCGCATATTTATTCGAGTGGCGGCTGATCTGGCCTGGCGTATGCCCAGAGTGCGGCGGGAAATCTACGACAAACGGCACGGGGCCGAACTGGTCAACCGATTTTTCGATGTGCTGACGGTACAAAAAGCCGGAGCCAGTTTGTTGCTGGAAGGCGTGGCCACGGTGTTGCAAACCGGCATCGGTCTGGTGGTTCTGGGTTTTTACCACCCTTTTTTGTTGGCGTTTGATCTGCTTTTGCTCATCGCGATCAGTCTTATCATCGCCGTGCTGGGGCGTGGAGCGGTTGCCACCGCGATTGATGAATCCCGCTGCAAATACGCGCTGGTGGCCTGGCTGGAAGAAACGGCCTACAACCTGGTGACGTTCAAATCGAGTGGTGGCCCTGAACTGGCCCTGGCGCGGGCTGATGCCTTAGGCCACGCTTATCTGGAAGCCCGTCACGGCCACTTCAGGATATTGCTGCGTCAAACCGTGGGTGCTGTGTTTTTGCAAGCCACGGCAGGAACGGCCTTACTGGCTTTGGGGGGAATGCTGGTGGTGGAAAAACAACTGAGTCTGGGTCAATTGGTAGCCGCCGAATTGATCGTGTCTACGGTTTTGGCCGGATTCGTCAAATTTGGCAAACAACTGGAAAATTACTATGACTTGCTGGCGGCAGTCGACAAACTCGGGCATTTGCTGGATTTACCGGCTGAGCGTCAGGCCGGAACCAGCGGCCAACCGCTAAAAGATCAGCCCATAGCCCTGAGTCTGCATCAGGTCGGTTTCAGTTATCCCGGCCACCCAAAAGCGGTGTTGGCTGATCTCGACCTGCACCTGGCCGCAGGTGAAACCCTGGCGGTGCTGGGTGGGCCGGGTTCCGGCAAAAGCACACTGGCCGAACTCATCGTTGGGCTGCGTGATCCCTCATCCGGGCGGATTGAGTTCAATGGTTTTGATCAAAGAGACATCCGCCTGGAGGCACTGCGTGAACAGGTGGCATTGGTGGGCAACATCGAGATGATTGCCGATACCGTTTGGGAAAATGTACGACTGGGGCGAGACGGGGTGAGTCATGAAACCGTGATTGGCGTACTCGACCGCCTGGGACTGAGTCAGGAACTGGTTATTGATTTGCCTGATCGCTTGCAAACAGAGCTAGGCCCGAGTGGTTCGCCCTTATCGACCGGTCAGGCCCGGCGAGTCATGCTGGCTCGCGCCTTGGTCGGTAAACCGGGGCTGCTGATACTGGATGCCGTGCTGGATGATATGGATGAGGCCAGCGTCACGCAGCTTTGGCCGACGCTGTCCGGTGAAGCGGCCACAAGGTCACTGCTGATACTCACCCGGCAGCCTCTGATTGCCGCACGCTGCGACCGTATCGTCAGGCTCGGAGAAGGTGATTCCCCGTGACGACACCCATACGCTTTTCAGCCCTGCACGCGACTCAAACCCCTCAACGCTTGATCACCATGGCCCGGATTCTGGCCTGGCTGTTCTTAATCGCGCCCCTCGTCTTGCTGATCATGCCGTGGCAACAGAACATCATGGGGGAAGGGCGGGTAGTGGCTTACGCCCCTACCGAACGGCAACAAACCATGGAAGCCCCCATCAATGGCCGGATCATCCGCTGGGCGGTGCAGGAAGGATCACGGGTACGGGCCGGAGACAAGCTGCTGGAATTGTCCGATCTGGATGCCGGGTTTAATGATCGTCTCGAAGCGCAACGACAGGCCATCGAAGCCCGATTCAAGGCCAAGGAGGAGGAATCCCGTGCCTACCGTATGCAGCTTTCCAGCCTGGAAGCCGCCCAGGATTTACAAATTACTACAGCCCAACATCGGCTGGATGTGGCCAGACAGCGTACGCGCTCGGCGGAAGAAAGTCTGGTGGCCAGTCGGGCCACCGGATACACCGCCGAACGACACAGCCAAAGACTTAATCGCTTGATTGCCGATGGTCTGGTGTCGCAGCGTGATCTGGAAATGGCTCAGCGGGACGAAATCGTGGCCCAGCGTGCAATCAACAGTGCCAAAGCTACACTGGATTCGGCCCTGGCCGAGCAGCGCGCAGTGCAGGTTGACATCGAACGCATAAGGGCCGATGCCCAGGCCCGGGTGGAGTCGGCCACGGCCACCCTCAATAAAACCCTGAGCGAACTGGAAGACAGCCGGGTGAGCCTGACCCGTATTCAGGTGGATGTCTCCCGTCAACAAAATCAGCAGGTCGTGGCTCCACGGGATGGGATGATTCTGAAAGTCATGGGCAATACCGAAGGTTTGATCGTCAAACAAGGCGATCCTCTGCTGACCTTGGTGCCGGACACTCAGGATAGGGCCGTGGAATTATGGGTGGACGGCAACGACGCGCCTTTGATTACGCCGGGGCGATCGGTGCGTTTGCAGTTTGAAGGCTGGCCAGCGGTGCAATTTGGCGGTTATCCCGAGGTGGCGGTAGGGACTTTTGGCGGACAAGTGGCGTTTGTCGATCCCAGTGACGACGGTAAGGGCAAGTTCCGGCTGCTGATCGTGCCTGATCAACAGGACGAGCCTTGGCCCGGTGAACGCTTTCTAAGACAAGGCGGGCGCACCCGAGGCTGGATTCTGCTGGGGCGGGTCACTGTAGCCTATGAAATCTGGCGGCAACTCAATGCCTTTCCGCCTTTGGTGATGATGGAAGCCCCTAAAACGGATCTGGCGCGGAAACGACTCAAATGAACCTGTCACGATTGACGCGCTGTGGCGGTTTGCTGCTGTGGTTGAGCGGATGTGCCGATTTTTCCGCCCGTATCGACACCGGTCTGGATGAGGCGGTGCATCAACGGCTGGAGCGTTCGGAATACTTGACGCTGTCCTCCCACGCTCGGCAAGCACCCGAGACGGTGGAGCAGGGGTTGGCGCGGATGAAACAACAGCCGCCGAGTCCGATTGGGCCGTCTGCCGTGTCCGATGCGGTTTCGACTGCTCCTGCCCATATCGACCTGCCACTGGCTGATGCCCGAGCCAGGGCTTTGCAACACAATCTTGATCTGGTCGTGGCCCGCATGGATCCGGCGGTAGCCGGGACACTGGTTTCTGAAGAAGAAGCCCGATTCGATGATCTGATTTTTGCCAAAGCCCGTTTTTCCCGCAAGCAAACCCCGCCCTACGATGGCGAAGTCGCCAAATTCACCGATGTCGATCCGCTATCACCGCTGAATGGCGAAACCGTCAAATTGACGGAAATTGCTCAAACCAGCGAGTACCTCGATATCGAAGCCGGGGTGAGCATTCCGCTGCGTACCGGGGCCAGAGTGACCCTCAGCGTACCGTTCGACGAGAAACGGACGTTTCAGGGCGTGCGCTCGGATCAGTACCGCAGTGCCTTGCGTTTTTCCATCAGCCAACCGCTGTTGCGTGATGCCGGGTTGAATGTCAATCAGGCGGGCATTCGCATGGCCCGGTACGAGCAGCGCGTGACCGACATCAAAACCCGGCTTCAGGCCATACGGGTGCTGGCGGCAGTCGATAAGGCGTACTGGGCGTTGTGGTCGGCTTGGGGGGAACTGGATGTGCGTCGTCAGCAATACGAGAACGCCGCACAGAATCTGGGTATGGTCAGGAAACGGATAACCGAGGGCTTGACGGCTGCTGTCGAGGCCAATCGGGCTGAAGTGGGTGTCGCGGAGCGTCTGGAAGGGGTTATCGTGGCGGAAACCAGTGTAAAAATCCGCCAGCGTCAACTGAAGTTGCTGATGAACGATCCGGCCTTGCCGCTGGATGCGCCGACATGGGTGAATCCGGCCTTGCCGCCACTCCTGGTCGCTTTCGATTTTGACCGTCCCAAACTGGTCGAGCACGCTTTGGGGGGGCGATTGGAGTTGCTGGAACTGGAATTGAAGCTGGCCTCTGATCTCACCAAAATCGATTATCTGGACAACCAGACGCTGCCCCAGTTTATGCTGGAGTATAGCTACGGCAGTCTGGGGCGAAACGATGCCTGGGGTTCCAGTTTTACCGATAGCCTGGGAGGGGATTATCCTGATTGGGCCGTGGGGGTGCGTATGGAAATGCCTCTGACCAATGAACTCAGGAAATCCCGTTTGCGGCGGGCCGTATACGAACGGCAGCAACGCCTGAGTACCCGCCAACTGCGAGAACTCACCGTGCGCCGTGAGATTCATGACGCGCTGGATCAAATGCAGCAAAACTGGCAACGCATTCTGGCGGCCCGGCAAAATGTCATCGTAGCGGGCATCAATTATGAAGCGGAGCAGAAGCAGTTTCGGGAAGGGCTGCGTACCATGACCGAAGTGCTGGAATCGCTGACCCGGTTGGGTGAGGCCCGCATACGGGAAGTCAGGGCGATTAGTGATTATCAACAGTCGCAGGTCGATCTGGCCTTTGCCACCGGTACGCTGCTGGGGTATAGCCGGGTCAATCTGTAAGGACAGACGGGGGATCAGAACAGGCCGTTCGGGGCCTGTTCCAGTATGGCGGTGACGGCCGGATGCTGTACTTGGCGGCGTAAGGTCACGGCATAAAAAGTTTCCCGAACCGATTCGATACGGCCCAGAATGCCTACCCCGTACTGGTGGCAGATTTCCGTTTCTACGGCAGAAGGGGCCACGAACAGGCCGGTTCCGCCGCTGCCAAAGGTTTTGAGCAGGCCGCTGTCTTCAATTTCGGCGCGTACATTGGGGGTGATGGCCTCATCGTGAAACCATTGATCCAGCGAACGGCGCAGAGCCGTGTTGCCGGTAGGGAGCAGGAAGGGGGCTTGATCCAGTGAGCGTGGAAAGCCCGGTCGATACTGCGTCAGCAGGTCTTCGGTGCCGAATACGGTCACCGCACAGTCGCCAAGCCGATGATTGCGTGCCTTGCTGTCGTTGGAGAGGGTAAGCGGCGCATCAGACAACACCAGATCAATGCCTTGCCAGGACATTTCAGCCAATAACCGCTCGGTCTTGTCCTCGTAGCACAAAATCTGGGTGGGTTCGGTCATCTGAAATACCGGCTCGATCAGCCGACGGGCGATCAGCTTGGGCAGCGCGTCGGAAACCCCAACCACCAGCCGCAGTGCGCGACCTCCTGGGTGGCCGTTCAGGGTGTTGGACAGTTCTTGCCCCAGGTTGAAAATCTCGTCTGCATAATGAAACACAATGCGACCGATGTCGGTCAGGGCCAGTCTGCGCCCGGTCTTTTCAAACAGCTTTTGCCCCAGGGCTTTTTCCAGCGCGGCCAGTTGTCCACTGATGGTGGGTTGGGCCAGATGCAGTTTTTCCGAGGCCCGGGTGACGCTCTCTTCCCGGGCTACATTCCAGAAATAGTAGAGATGTTGGTAGTTGAGTCGCGGTACTGACTTCATCGGTTTTATCTATTTGTTTGATTGTATCATCCTGTTTTTCTATGCAATACGCGGAGCTTAGGCGGCGAACATCCAGGGCACTGCGTGGCCGGGTCAGGCTATGGATGCGCAACCCGGTTCGACTTTCAGTGTTTCGCACATTATCATTCACCCGTTAATCATCCAGTCAAAAAAGATTCTCATGGAACCTCCAATTACCGAACTTTTGTTATCCGGCATCAAGCTGATGTTAATGGGTATGACCATCGTGTTCCTGTTTCTGGCCTTGTTGGTCTGGATCATCGGTGTCAGCTCGCGCTTGGTGCGCCGGTACGAACAAACTCTAGGGCAGGTAGGAGGCGATGCAGCCCTGATGCATGATGAGTCCAGCCTGGAGCCGGACGAAGGCGAGATCATAGCGGCCATTTCGGCGGCCTTGTGGCGTCACGAGAATCGCTGACTTCTAACCTAACACCAAAAACAGACACCAGGAGCTTTACCAATGGCTAATCCGTTAGGCATAACCGATGTGGTTTTGCGAGATGCCCATCAATCATTGATTGCCACCCGTTTGCGTCTGGAAGACATGCTGCCCATCTGTGACAAACTGGATCAGGTGGGTTTCTGGTCGCTGGAAGGCTGGGGCGGGGCCACTTTTGATGCGTGTATTCGTTACTTGGGAGAAGATCCCTGGGAACGCCTGCGCCGACTGAAACAAGCATTGCCCAATACCCGCATGCAGATGCTGCTCCGGGCACAGAACCTCTTGGGCTACCGGCATTATGCCGATGATGTAGTGGAAAAATTCGTGGAACGGGCGGCGGATAACGGCGTGGATGTGTTCCGCATTTTTGATGCGATGAACGACATCCGCAATTTCAGAACCGCCATCAAGGCCACCGTGGCCATGGGAAAACACGCCCAGGGCACCATCTCGTACACGGTCAGCCCGGTGCATACCCTGGATATGTGGGTAGATTTGGCCAGGTCGCTGGAGGACATGGGTTCTCATTCCATCTGCATCAAAGACATGGCCGGTTTGCTCAAGCCTTATGTAGCAGGCGAACTGGTATACCGGCTTAAACAGGCCGTAAACATTCCCATACACATGCAGTGTCATGCCACTACCGGACTGAGTACGGCCGCCATCGTCAAGGCGGTGGAAGCCGGTATCGACAATGTGGACACTGCAATTTCCTCCATGAGCATGACCTACGGCCACAGCCCAACCGAATCAGTGGTGGCGATATTCCAGGGCCAGGAACGCGATACCGGTCTGAATCTGATTCTGCTGGAAGAGATAGCCGCTTATTTCCGCGAGGTGCGTAAAAAATACGCCCGCTTTGAGGGCAGTTTGCGTGGAGTAGACAGTCGGATACTGGTGGCTCAGGTGCCAGGCGGTATGCTGACCAACATGGAAAGCCAACTCAAGGAACAGGGCGCATTGGATCGATTTGATGAAGTGCTGCATGAAATTCCCAGAGTGCGGAAAGACCTGGGATTCATTCCTCTGGTGACACCGACATCACAAATCGTCGGGACTCAAGCCGTCATCAATGTGCTGTCAGGGGAACGCTACAAGACCATCGCCAAGGAAACGGCAGGAGTTCTGCGGGGTGAGTACGGGGCTACGCCTGCGCCAGTCGATGCCGATTTACAAATTCGTGTGTTGGAAGGGGCGCAAGCCATTACGGGCCGACCGGCAGACCTGCTGCCATCCGAACTGGACAAACTGACCGGCGAACTTCTACAACTTGCTCACGCAGAGAGGGTGGAGTTGTCTGAGCATCAGGTCGATGATGTGCTGACTTATGCCTTATTTCCGCAAATAGGCTGGAAATTCCTGAGTAACCGTGGCAACCCGTCAGCCTTTGAATTGGCACCGGGTGCTTCAGCAGAACCGCCGGCCAGTTCGCCGACTGCTGCAGTGGTTGCTTCCGGCACCACGCCAGACGGTATCAAGGCTTATGTCGTCACCGTCAATGGTCGTCCGTATCAGGTGGAAGTCGCCCCCGGCGGCACACTGACGGCGGTGCAGCCAATTCCGCACCACACCCCCCAGGTGGGTTCCGTTTCCGTTCCCGCCGGTGGCGGGGAGGTCAAGGCACCTATGGCCGGGCATATCCTCCGAATCAACGTCAAGGAAGGTCAATTTGTGAGCGAAAGCCAGATCGTGATCGTCATGGAGGCCATGAAGATGGAGACCGAAGTCAGAACCCGCTACGCCGGTACGGTAAGTCATCTGGCTGTGAAGGTCGGTGACACCGTGGCCGCCAGCGATGTCCTGCTGACTGTGGCATGAGGTCATAAATGGGTGGTTTTTACGAACTCTGGTTGAGCACCGGGATTTCCAATTTTCATTGGCAACAGCTCGTGATGATGGCGGTGGGGTTTCTGCTGCTGTATCTGGCCATACGCAAGGGTTTCGAGCCGCTACTGCTGCTGCCTATAGGGTTTGGTGCGGTACTCAGCAATATACCGGTGGCCGGAATAGCCGAAGAGGGGGGGTTGTTGTCCTACCTTTATCTGGGTATCAAGGCGGGTATTTTTCCCTTGCTGATTTTCATGGGCGTAGGGGCCATGACCGATTTCGGCCCCATGCTGGCCAATCCCAAAACCTTGTTGCTCGGGGCCGCCGCTCAGTTCGGTATCTTCGGAACCCTGTTCGGTGCCTTGGCACTCAATTCCATACCCGGCCTTCATTTCTCCTTCAAAGATGCGGCCGCCATAGCCATTATCGGTGGGGCAGATGGGCCTACGGCCATTTATGTCGCCTCCAGACTGGCCCCGGATTTGTTGGGCGCGATTGCTGTGGCGGCTTACTCCTACATGGCACTGGTTCCACTCATCCAGCCACCCATCATGCGCTGGCTGACTACTGAAGAAGAGCGGCTAATCGAAATGGCTCAACTTCGTATTGTGAGCCGCCAGGAGAAAATCATCTTTCCCATCATTTTGCTGATTCTGACTACCCTGTTGCTGCCCTCGGCAGCACCTTTGATTGGCATGTTCTGTCTCGGCAACCTGATGCGTGAATGTGGCGTGGTGGAGCGTCTCAGCAAGACATCTCAAAACGAAATAATGAACGTCGTGACCATCTTTCTGGGCCTGTCGGTGGGTTCCAAACTGAGTGCCGACCAGTTTCTCCGTCCGGAAACCTTAGGCATTCTGTTGCTCGGCGCGATCGCGTTCAGTTTTGGTACTGCGGCCGGAGTCATCATGGCCAAGATCATGAACCGCTTCAGCGATAACAAGATCAATCCACTGATTGGTGCTGCCGGTGTGTCGGCTGTGCCGATGTCAGCAAGGGTAGCTAACAAGATAGGCCAGGAAAGCAACCCGCACAATTTTCTGCTCATGCATGCCATGGGACCCAACGTGGCTGGAGTCATTGGTTCTGCTGTAGCCGCTGGCGTATTGTTGGCCCTCGTAAAATAAAGGTTGAGGTGACAGTCGAGTATGGTCGTGTGCTACTATCCCGCCCCTTATGCACACCCTAGACACTGCCATTAACACCTCCTATCTGGTTGCCCTCATCATGGGCTTGTTCAGCAGTTTGCATTGCCTTGGGATGTGCGGTTCCATTATTGGCTCTCTAACCCTGAGTCTGCGGCGGGAGATACGTGAGCAAAAAACCACGCTGATGCAGTTCGTACTGTGTTACAACCTGGGGCGTATCACCAGTTATTCCTTAGGCGGCTTACTGGCCGGCATGGCCGAGCAGGCGTTGAGTCTGCCCTTTGGTGAGGGGCATGGTCACCGCATATTGCAAATCGTGTCGGCTCTTATCATGGCCGGTGCCGGTTTGCATTTGGCGGGCTGGTTTCCTCGTTTCGCGTACATTGAAAAAGCAGGTGTACTGTTCTGGCGTCGGCTTGAACCTTACGGTAAACGGCTTATTCCGGTGGAAACCTTGCCTAAGGCTTTTGCGTTCGGGATGATCTGGGGATGGTTGCCTTGTGGCTTGGTTTACACCGCACTGGCTCTGGCGGCCACCACAGGAGATGCCGTGCAGGGGACGTTCACCATGATGGCCTTCGGTTTGGGAACCGTGCCGGCCGCTGTAGGAGTGGGTGTCATGACATCGTGGTTGATACGCCTGTCGAACATGAAAAGGTTTCGTCAGGTTACGGGGTTTTTCATGATTGTACTGGCCTAGCTGGCGGCATTTCCCTGGCTTAATCCCATGGTTCGTCATTCTCTTGGAACCTTATAATAAACAATTGAGGCGCGTGTTATGTTCGAGAATATGATTGGTCAGTCTCCCAATTTCGAGTCGCTGCTGCGCAGTGCCCGAATGGTGGCAGCGACTGATGTAACGGTATTGGTCACTGGGGAAACCGGAACCGGCAAAGAAGTACTGGCTAATGCCCTGCAAAAACACAGTCCCAGAGTGGATAAACCATTCGTCACCCTCAACTGTGCCGCTCTGCCGGAATCCTTGGCCGAGTCCGAGTTATTCGGCCACCGTAAGGGTGCTTTTACCGGTGCAGTCAACAATCAGATCGGGCGGTTTCAAGCCGCTGACGGCGGTACTCTCTTTCTGGATGAGGTCGATTCTTTGCCGATTACCCTGCAAGCCAAACTGCTGCGTTTTCTGGAATCCGGCGAAATACAGCCTGTGGGTGAAACTCAGGCTCAATTTATTGATGTCCGCATCATCGCCGCCACCAATGCCAATTTGCAGCACAAGATGGCTCGTAATGAATTTCGCAAGGATTTGTACTATCGCCTCAACGTAGTGCCGCTGGAGATTCCGCCTTTGAGAGAACGCATGGGCGATATACAACTGCTGATTAACCACTTTATTAAGTGGTTTGCGGAAGATCATCGCTTGCCACAAGCCAGTTTTAGTCGCACAGCCATGGCCCGGATGACCCAATATCCTTGGCCAGGAAATGTAAGAGAGCTTCGCAATGTGTGCGAACGGTTATCCATTTTGCTGTCCGGGAAATTAATAGAAGAAACCAATCTGCCCTACGAGATTATCAACCAGACTTCCAATGAAAAGCCTGTTTTTGCTTTGCCTGAGTTTGGTATAGAGCTAAACAAACTGGAGATGGATCTGATTCGTCAGGCCTTGAGTCGTACCCAAGGCAACAGAACCCGTTCTGCCCGCTTGCTAGGCATTTCGCGTGACACTTTGTTGTACAGAATGCAAAAGCATGGAATTGACTGATACGGGTTTACACACCCGAAGGACGAAACAAAAAAAGCCCGGCCGTTAAGACCTGGGCTTTTTTTGTGGGTACGTTTTCGGCTGATTCAGTTAAGTTTGGTTTGCACTGGGTTGCCGGATTATCTAAAGAATAAATGCAGAAACGAACATCCGCGTTGTGCTATCATGCCCGGCTTTAACCAAGCGAGAGAGGTTTATGTCGAAAGAAGATCACATCGAAATGGAAGGCAAGGTGGTCGAAACTTTGCCCAACACAACGTTCCGAGTTCAATTGGATAACGGTCATATCATCACGGCTCATATATCTGGAAAAATGCGTAAGCACTACATCCGGATACTCACCGGAGACCGGGTCAAGGTTGAGATGACCCCTTACGATCTTAGTAAAGGTCGGATTACGTTCCGGCAGCGATGATTACGCTGCCGAATCAGAAGTTTCTCTAACACCTTCAATTTCAAATTCCAGACGAATCCCGTCGGTAACAATTCTGACCGTCCCGCCGTTAGCAAGCCTCCCAAACAGGATTTCTTCAGCCAGAGGTTTCTTGATGTGTTCCTGTAGCACGCGGGCCATTGGTCGTGCGCCCATTTTGGGATCAAAACCGTGTTCCGCCAACCATGATCGGGCATCGGGTTCCAGTATCAGGCAAACCTTTTTCTCGGCCAGTTGATTTTCGAGTTCGAATATGAACTTGTCTACAACCTGGCCTATGGTGTCGATTGTCAGAGATTTGAACTGGATGATGCCATCGAGGCGGTTGCGAAACTCAGGAGTAAACATCCGTTCTATGGCTTTCATATTATCGGAGGAGTGATCCTGCTGGGTAAAACCTATGGATGGGCGGGCACTTTCACTGACACCGGCGTTGGTGGTCATGATAAGTACTACGTTACGGAAATCTGCCTTACGGCCATTGTTATCGGTAAGCGTACCGTGATCCATGACTTGCAGCAGCAAATTGAATAAATCGGGATGGGCTTTTTCGATCTCATCCAATAACAGCACGGCATGCGGGTGTTTATTGATGGCTTCGGTCAATAAACCACCTTGATCAAATCCTACATAACCCGGTGGCGCGCCGATCAGGCGGGAAACCGTATGACGCTCCATATACTCCGACATATCAAAACGTATCAATTCGATACCCAAGACCTTGGACAGTTGACGGCTAACCTCGGTTTTCCCTACTCCCGTAGGACCTGCAAACAGGAAAGACCCTATGGGTTTTTGTTCCTCGCGTAACCCTGCCCGTGACAGCTTAATGGCGGAAGCCAGGGCTGAAATAGCCTCGTCCTGACCAAATACCAACAGCTTCAGATTTTTCTCCAGATCACGCAGTTTGTCCTTGTCGTGGGTGGATACTGTTTTGGCTGGTACACGGGCGATCTTGGCGACGATATCTTCTATATCCAGAGTGCCGATCAGTTTCTTGCGTCGTGAACTGGGAACGAGTCGCTGATTGGCGCCGGCTTCGTCAATGACATCAATGGCTTTGTCAGGCAGATGGCGGTCGTTGATGTAACGGTTAGACAACTCGACAGCCGTTCGCAGGGCCGCCAAAGAGTATTTGACATCGTGATGTTCTTCAAAACGGGACTTGAGTCCTTTCAGTATCTGGAAGGTTTCATCTACTGAGGGTTCTGTGACATCAATCTTTTGAAAGCGGCGAGCCAATGCCCGGTCTTTCTCGAATATCCCCCGGTATTCCTGATAGGTGGTGGAGCCTATGCAGCGTAGATCTCCTGAAGCCAGTGACGGTTTGATGAGGTTAGAGGCATCCATATAACCACCCGATGCCGAACCCGCGCCTATTATGGTGTGAATCTCATCTATAAAGAGTATGGCGTTGGGTTGGTTTTTGATATGCGTCAGCAAAGATTTAAGCCTTTTCTCGAAATCCCCCCGGTACTTGGTGCCTGCGACCAAACTGCCCAAATCCAGCGAATAGATAATGCTATTGGCCAGAATTTCCGGTACGTCACCTTCAACGATTTTTCTCGCCAGACCTTCGGCTATGGCCGTTTTGCCTACCCCGGCCTCACCGGCCAGTAAAGGATTGTTTTTCCGCCTGCGACACAACACCTGGATGGTTCTTTCGACTTCCAGTTTACGGCCAATTAGAGGGTCAATTTTCCCTTGCCTGGCCAGTTCGTTAAGGTTGCTGGCAAATTTTTCCAGTGGGTTGGAGGGGGCGGTCGAATCGTGATCCTCGACACCACCAAACGCGTCTTCGCTGGTTGGTTCTTCGCCGTCCCGATTTTTGGTAATGCCATGAGAAATGTAATTGATGATGTCGAGTCGCGTCACTTCCTGTTTGGCCAGAAGAAAAACGGCATGTGAATCCTGTTCGCTAAACAGGGCTACCAGCAGATTGGCACCGGTGACTTCACGTTTGCCTGAAGACTGTACATGGAACGCGGCCCGCTGGAGCACACGCTGAAATCCCAGAGTAGGCTGAGATTCGCGGATAACACCTACGGGGATTAAAGGGGTGGTTTCCTCTATGTATTTGATGAGTTCGCTGCGCAACCTTGCTATATCAACTAAACAGGCCTGCAAAATCTCGACAGTGGCCTGGTTATCCAATATGGCCAGTAGCAGGTGTTCTACAGTGATGAATTCATGCTGCTTGTCGCAGGCAGTACGAAAAGCCTCGTTTAAGGAATGTTCTAGCTCTTTATTAATCATGATTTTGAAACCTGTGGTTTAAGCTTCTTCCAAAGTACAGAGCAGAGGGTGCTGATGGGTGCGGGCATGGTCGTTGACTTGATGCACCTTGGTTTCAGCGACATCCCTGGAGTAAACCCCGCAGACCCCAACGCCGCGTGTATGCACATGCAGCATGATCTGGGTTGCTTTCTCCTCACTCATACCAAAAAATTCACGCAGTACTTCAACCACAAACTCCATAGGGGTGAAGTCATCGTTCAATAAAAGAACCTTGAACAGCGGGGGACGCTTTAATCGCGGTCCGGAAACGTGTACGTCCAGATCATCACTGGAATCATGGTCTGTTCTTACCATTGTCTACCTGCTGACTTCAAAACGCTAACTGTATCGTGGTGGTTTGTTGAATCTGCTTCAAGCTGAACCTGGAGTGGAATGTGCCCACCCTTCTGCCTTGATGTCTCTCTACTATAGCACCGGGAATGAACCCTGTCTTAGTCCTGTTGAGATTCCCTGCCCTGTCTGGCGGGAAGGTCTCGATAGCTTGGGTGTTTACACTCGCAGTCATAGTCAGGATACTATCTAGCCGGGGATGACCCTGAACGCTGTGCCGCAAACATTTTCGCCCTGCTATCCGTACCACACTAGCCTATCGTATGAATACCTCGATTTTGCCCCCAGTTGACGCTGAATCAGAACCCCATGCCAATGTCGCTCAATCAGGGATTTTTTTAAGAATCCAGGCTGACAAGGTCTCCCGCTTGATGGATTTGGTGGGGGAATTGAGCCTGAGTGTGGCCGAAACGGTCAACAGTCAAGATCTCTTGGGTATCGAATTGATCGAATTCGAGAAGTCGGCCCACCGCCTCAAAATGGTGGTTCGGGAGATACAGGATGCCTCAGCCGATTTACGTCTGGTGCCGGTAGGTGACGTGTTCCGTCGTATGCGCCGCATGGTCAGGGAGTTAGAACGTCAAACCGGCAAATCCATAGATCTGATTCTGGAAGGTGAGGAGACGGAAATTGACAAAATCGTAGTGGATCGCCTGTACGAACCTTTGGTGCATATCGTTCGTAACTCCGCCGACCACGGCCTGGAAGCACCTGATGAGCGTGTGGTGGCGGGTAAATCACGCACCGGTCAGATTACCCTGTCGGCGGCACAGGTGGGTAACGAAATTCAGATCACCATCGCGGATGATGGCCGAGGATTGAACCGGCTGAAAATTTTGCAACGAGCGCGTGAGCGTGGTTTGGTGGGCATGGATGAAAATCCTGAAGATTCCATACTGTGGAAGGTTATTTTCCAGCCCGGCTTTTCCACCGCTGAGGCGGTCACCAACCTGTCCGGTCGGGGCGTGGGCATGGATGTGTTGAATAGCACCATGAAAGATTTACGAGGACGCATCGCCATAGATAGCCTCAGTGGAGAGGGGGCGCGAGTGACTTTGTCCATTCCATTGACATTGGCCTTCCTGGACAGCCTTATCATGCGGGTAGGAACCCGCCTGTACGCCACACCTGTGAATGTGGTCAACGAAATTTTTCAGCCCGAGACGATGCAGATTACCTCCATCTCGGCGGGCGGAAAAAGTGAAGTCGTCAAGGTGCGTGATGAATTGATCCCCATTCGTCGTTTGCAGCACTTCTACGGTGAAGAATCGACAGAACTGTCAGGATTGGAAAATCAGATTATCGTCGTTTTCAATACCAGTTCTGGTCGTTTAGGTTTGTCTGTCGATGAGATTTTTGACCAGCAACAAGTTGTCATGAAACCCTTGCGAGGCCCACTGGAACACATCCGTGCCAGCCTGGGCGGTGCGTTGCTGGCCACCGGGGAAATTGCCATCGTACTGGACTGTGAGCAGTTGGCTCAGGAGGCGGGCAATGCAGCCTATATCTGAAACCTTGAGTCCTGAAGAAGAAGCCAGCCTGTACAGAATGCGCGGGTGGTTACACGACAGGGCAGGCATTTTTTACGAAGAACGCAAGAAAGACTTGCTGATTAGCCGTTTGCGGCGGGTTTGTGATCGGTTTGGGTATGCAAGCCTGCTGGAACTGGAGCGGAGTTTAGTCCACCCGCAGATGGCTGATTTGCAAAGTGCTGTCGTCCATGCCGCGACCACCAACCACACCTATTTCTTCAGAGAGCCTCAGGTTCTTGATTATTTTGCTCACACCGTGTTGCCTGCGCTACCTGATGAAAAACTCAGGCTGTGGAATGCTGCGGCGTCTACCGGGGATGAAACCTACACGCTGGCCATCATCCTGTGTGAAAAGTGGGGGATCGCCGAAGCTGCCCGCAGGGTATCCATACTGGGTACGGACATCAGTGGGCCGGTTATTGCCCAGGCCGAGTCTGGTATTTATACCTTTAATCATCTGGAGCACACGCCCAAGCCACTGATTGACCGCTATTTTCATGCGACCGGTATCGAACAATACCGCATCAATGACGGCATCAAGGCGTTTTGTCTGTTCCGTCGCCTCAATCTAAAAATCAATCCTTATCCCTTCAGACGCCAGTTTCATGTGGTGTTCTGTCGAAACGTTCTTTATTACTTTGACAAACCGCACCAGATCAGCACCGTAAACGCTCTTTACGATGTCACAGAACCCGGAGGATGGTTGGTGACCAGCGTGACGGAATCCCTGCGCGATCTCGGTTCCCCCTGGACTCCAGTGACGAGCGGCATCTACAGGAAAATAACATGACACCAGTCAAAAAACGCCCAGTACGGGTATTGATCGTGGATGATTCCGCTTTGGTGCGGAAAATTCTGTCTAATGGAATGTCCAAAGACCCGGATATAGAAGTGGTGGGGCAGGCTGGTGATCCATACCAGGCGCGTGATTTGTTGGTGGAATTGCGGCCGGATGTGATTACGCTGGATGTGGAGATGCCGCGCATGGATGGGGTTACTTTCCTCAGGCGGTTTATGTCAGTCATCCCTACACCCACCATCATGATCAGTTCTCTGACTCAAGAAGGCAAACGCATCACCCTGGAAGCACTGGAAGCGGGCGCGGTGGATGTCATTGCTAAACCGGCTGTGGGGGTGGTCGACGGTTTGCCACTGTTGCTGGAAGACATCAACCGTCGTGTCAAACTGGCGGCTTCAGTGGATGTCACCTACTATGCGCGTCGTACCACGCCTCGAGAACTGGAAGCCGTCACCAATCTAGGGGAAACAACCGACCGCATCATCGCCATTGGAGCTTCCACCGGAGGGGTAGAGGCCTTGGGGCGTATCATCCCGGCCTTCCCGGCCGACGCACCGGGTATCGTCATCGTGCAGCATATGCCGCCAGGATTCACCGCAACCTTTGCCGAACGCCTGAACGCCATGAGCCGCATGAGCGTCAAAGAGGCTGAACCGGGCGATCGCGTCATGGCCGGGCGGGTGTTGTTGGCCCCTGGGGGTTCCCGCCACATGCAAGTGATACGCTCGGGCGGTGAATACCGCATCACTCTGAAAGAAGGCGAACCGGTCAATTATAGCCGTCCTGCTGTAGATGTTTTGTTTGATTCAGTCGCGTTGGCGGCTGGCAGTAACGTCGCCGCTGCGTTGCTGACAGGCATGGGCAAGGACGGTGCCCAGGGATTGCTGAAAATTCGCCGTGCAGGCGGAAGAACCTTTGCTCAGGACGAGGCCACCTCTGTAGTATTCGGAATGCCGCAGGTGGCCATTCAAGTCGGTGGGGCCGAGGCCGTGGCCGCGCTGGAAAAGATACCCGGCCTGTTGTTGGCTTCTTTACGCAGGGCCTGAACAGACTCAGCGCACGCACAAACTGAACAAGGCTGTCACGCAATCAGACCTGGCGCGGATACCACCAGGCGGAACAAAAACCACCCTCTCGATTAGTTACTGAGTATGGCATTTTGAGGGGAATTGCACAGCACTCAACCGCTCTATGGTTTGACTTTGCGACACCTCTTTGGCCGCTCTGCTGGCCACTGTACCCACGGACGAGCAGGTTTGATTTCCTGTGATGCCCAGGATCAGCGACCCTTTAACAGGATGCTTTTAATTTATGATGTTTCAATCCTATCAATCAGCGCGTAACCGAGGATATCTGCATGGTGGAAAATACCCTTTCTACACATCAACAAATGAGCTTTGAAAACGAAAATACCCAGTTGATATTCAATGAAGAAAACAATATCGACGATATGTATCTTACGTTCGGATTATCTTCCGAAGAATATGGCATAGGGATAGGTTATGTAACCGAAATTATAGGCATGCAGAGGGTCATGGAAGTACCCGACGTGCCGACCTTCATCAAGGGAGTCATCAACCTGCGCGGCAAAGTTATTCCGGTTATGGATGTGCGCAACCGCTTTGGCATGGACGAGATGGCATACACCGAACGCACGGTCATTGTGGTTCTGGATGTAGAGACAGTGCCTTTGGGGTTGATCGTCGATAGTGTCAGGGAAGTAATGGAAATACCACCGGACAGAATAGACCTGCCTCCTCGTTTTGGTCAGCATCGGGACGGCGGCGGCATTATTAAAGGTTTAGGCAAGCAGGGTGAACACGTCGCCATATTGCTGAGTGTGGAACACCTGCTATCGGATCAACTGATTGACATCCATTCCTCACTGGAACGACAACCAGAGGTAGAATCATGAATATACTCACCCGTCTTTTTCTGATGTTTACCGTTTCTTTTTTGGGAATGGTAATCATGTATGTGGCCTCTTATGTGATCATAGACAAAATCAAGGTTAATGGTCCTATCTACCAGCAGGTAATAGACGGCAAGGATATTATCGCCGACATATTGCCCCCGCCTGAATACATACTGGAATCCCTCCTGTTGGTATACAGTGCCGACGTGTCGAATAACACCGACGAGAAACGACAACTGCTGGAACAATTCAAAAAACTCAAACATGACTACGATGAACGTCATGATTTCTGGAAAGGATACTTATCGAATGACCTGATCAAACGCACTCTGGTAGAAGACAGCCATGAACCGGCTGCCAAATTTTACGACCGGGCGTTGAATGGCTATTTCCCGGCATTGCTACAAAACCGCAAGGATGTTTCATCCAGTATTTTTCATGACGAATTATTACCCGCTTATCAGTTGCATCGACAGCAGATTGATCGGGTGGTGAGTTTAACGGCAGCACGAAACAAAGAGATTGAAACCGACACCAATAAAACCCTGGATCATTCCGTTCTTACTCTGGCCCTCATTGCCGTCGGAGTATCGCTTTTATCCATGCTGATCAGTTGGCTGGTATCTCGCTCCATTACTCGCCCGATTGTATCCTGCATGCAGGCCGCTCAACAGTTGGCGGCGGGTGATATGCACGTTTCCCTGAATACCGGCGAACCTGGAGAAATCGGCCAGTTGCAAAAGGCTATGCAGGTTATGGCCGATGCCATCAAAGCTTTGGCCGCAGATGCTGAACTGTTATCGAATGCAGCACGGGAAGGGCAGTTGACCACCCGGGCGGATACCACCCGCCATCAGGGCGATTTTCAACGCATCATTCAGGGTTTTAATGACACTCTGGACAGCCTCATAGCCCCCCTCAATAACATCGGTACGGCCATACAGGCACTGGGCAATAATGATTTAAGTGTCATGCCGGTGGGTGAATACCGTGGCTATTTCCGCCACATTAAGGATTCTTACGAAGCCGCTTTGGTAAACATCAACACGACCTTGTTCCAGATCGTGGCCGCCGTTGAGGAAGTCGTAGGAACCGCAGAAAAACTCAGTATGGTATCGCAGAATTTAGCCTCGACTGCGGAGGAGCAATCGGCTTCAGTGGAAGAAGTAACGGCCAGCGTGTCAGAGACCGACTACCAGATCAAAGCCAATACCGACAACGCCAAAACTGCCAATCAGGTCGTCATGGCGACTGCCGAAGCCGCCCAGCAGGGTAATGCCAAGATGGATACCATGATGTCGGCCATGAACAGCATCAATCAGTCGTCCGGAAATATTGCCAAGATCATTAAAGTCATTGATGAGATTGCGTTTCAGACCAACCTGCTGGCCTTGAATGCTGCGGTAGAAGCAGCCAGGGCCGGACCACACGGTCGTGGGTTTGCCGTAGTGGCCATGGAAGTCAGAAACCTGGCCGGACGCAGTGCCAAGGCTGCCCGTGAAACCGCCGAGATGATCGAACACTCCACCCAGAGGGTGCATGAAGGTGTGAGTGTCGCGGCTGAAACCCGCGATGCCTTAAACCGTATCGTGGGCAATGTGGTGCGGGTAAAGGATTTGGTCGGCGAGATAGCGGCTGCCAGTTCCGAGCAGTCATTGGGTATATCGCAAATCACGGTGGCCATGAATGAGGTGTCCAATGCGGCACAACTGAGTTCTCAACAGGCGGAGACCATGGCTTCGGCTTCCAGCCTGTTGACTCGCGTTACCGGTCAAATAATGAAGGATGTCAGCCGCGTCAAATTGCGCAATCAAACCGGGCCGCGTGTGGCCCCCGTGTTTGATCACGAAACCATACCTACGCTGGAGGTTCGTTCAAGCGGTCATTCTCGTCGCAATACCTTGTCATCCACCACCAGTAAGGCCCCTCATGAGATTTTGCCACTGGATCAGGATGAGCGGGGTTTTGCGAATTTTTGAACGCAATATAAAAAGGTATCTCCATGAGCCAAAATACCGAGGGCAGAGTATTGAACGGGCATTTCAGGGATCAGCCACTTACCGACCACCAACCGACCTTAACTACAACAGAGGAAACCGCAATGCCGGAAACCCCGAACTCATCATCAGCTTCTACTACAGATTCCGCCACTTTATTAGAGATGCAGCGGGTTGCCGCCGCACTGAAAAATGGCGATGTCAAGGCCAGGGCCAGTCTGCCGGATGCAGAAGGAGAAGCCTCAGAAGTTCTGGCGGTCATTAATTCGCTGGCCGAACACATCGAGAAGCGAGAGCGGTATTACAGCGATCTGTTGGGTAGTATCAGCACCTGCGTTCAACTCGCAGATGAAAACTACACCATTACCTACATGAATCCGGCACTGAACCAAATGTTCAAGGATGCAGAACAAGAAATACGCACACAGCTGCCGCATTTCGACAGTGCCAAATTGCTGGGGGTCAACATGGACGTTTTCCACCGCAAGGCAGATCATCAACGGCAAATGCTGGCGGGTATCAAAAAACCCCACCATGCCGAGATACGTTTAGGTAACCGGACTTTCTCCCTGGTGGCCACACCATTGTTTGATGAGCAAGGCAAACGGTATTCGACCGTGGTGGAATGGCTGGATATCAGCGTGTGGAAAAATCTGACTTCCTGTCTGGAAGCCATGAGCAAGGGAGATATTTCCAGTCCACTGGTGGCCACCGAGGATTGCAAGGGCAGTGCTTTAATCCTGCGTAATGCAGCCTATACCCTGCAATCTTCTCTTAAAGGGTTTATCCGGGATATGCAGCATCTGGCAGAGGAGCATCACAAGGGGAATACCGATGTGTGTCTGGAGTCCAGCCAGTTTGAAGGTGCTTTCCGCGACATGGCCTCAGGCGTAAATGAAATGGTGGCCAATCACATGCAGGTGACTAAAAAAGCCATGGCGTGTGTCAAGGATTTTGGTGAGGGTAATTTCGATGCGATGCTGGAGGCTTTTCCGGGTCAGCAAGTCTATATCAATCATACGGTGGAACTGGTTCGGGAAAACCTCAAGGGTTTAATTGATGAATTGCAGCGTTTGATTTTATCGGCCTCAACCGGGCAACTGTCCGAACGTGGCCGTACCGGTCAGCTTAAGGGGAATTTTGCCGGACTGGTTGAGGGGATTAACCGGATGCTTGATGAGATACTGTTGCCGATTAACGAAGGGAATCGGGTGCTGCGCCAGATCAGCAGTGGCAATCTCTCTGACAAAATGGACATTGAGTGCCACGGCGACCATCAACGCATGAAGAATGCGATCAACGACGTGCATACCTGGTTAACGCATTTGATTGACTTCGTGACCCGGATTGCCAATGGCGATTTAACTGCCACGATGGAAAAGGCCTCAAGTGAGGATCAAATCCATGAGTGGTTGATGTTGCTCAAAAGCAATATCGGTTCAGTTTCTGGCGAGGCCGCAACCCTGTCTCAGGCCATTGTCGATGGTGATCTCAGCATAAGGCCCGAAGTAGCGCAGTATGAAGGCGATTACCGCCGCATCATGGAGTCATTCGAGAATGCGTTCGTGGGACTCAACAACACCTTCTATCAAATCGTCGATACGGTTGAGCGGGTGGGTCGATCCGCCAGTGAGTTAAACGCCGCGTCACAGAATATGGCGGCTACCTCTGAGGAGCAATCGGCTTCCGTAGAGCAAGTCACCTCGAATCTCGAAGAAACCGACAGCCAGGTCAAAGCCAATACCGACAATGCCAAGGCGGCCAATCAACTGGTCATCGGAACGTCAGAAGCAGCCAATCAAGGGCGGCAAAAGATGGAAGAGATGGTCGAAGCCATGAACGCCATTAATGGCTCCGCGCTCAGCATCGCCAAAATCATCAAGGTCATTGATGAGATTGCCTTCCAGACCAATCTGCTGGCACTCAATGCCGCCGTGGAAGCGGCCAGGGCCGGGCAGCACGGGCGTGGATTTGCCGTTGTGGCTCAAGAGGTGCGCAATCTGGCCGGACGCAGTGCCAAAGCGGCCAGGGAAACAGCGGAACTGATCGAAAACTCTTCGAGACGGGTGAACGAGGGCGTTGCGATAGCCGCCGAAACCCGCGAGGCTTTGAATCAGATTGTCACCAACGTGGTTAAAGTCAAGGATTTGGTCGCGGAAATCACCATGGCCAGCATGGAGCAATCCAGAGGGGTTTCGCAGATCAACATTGCCATGGGACAAGTCGCTAAATCAGCCCAGGAGAGCAGCCAGCAAGCGACTGAACTGGCCTCTTCCTCGCATGAATTGTCCGAGGCGGCCAACCGTATGCGTGAGGAAATGGGGCGGTTCCGTTTGCGTGAACGTTTGTTGCCGGTTGGCGGATCATTTCCTGGTCTGGATAACCTCTCACCTGACCTGATACGTCAGCTTCAACTGTTATTGGCCCAACACAACGTACAGCAAGCCTCCGCACCCCAGGCTTTGGCACGACCCGTAGCCCCCATGGTTAAATCTTCCTCTTCGCCCAGGAATGTACTGCCCCTTGATCACGACGAGCGCGGATACGGCGGATTTTGAACATTGAATGCGGAGTGACAAGTCAATGTGGGTGAATGAGGCCAATCTCTGGGTGCAGAAAACAATCACACTGAAACCCAGAATACGGGGATTCCACCTCATAACCCGGGAACTTTCAGATCAGCTTCCCGAAATCAGTCGGTTCACAGTGGGCTTGGCTCATGTATTTATCCAGCACACTTCAGCGTCACTGACACTCAATGAAAATGCCGACCCCAGCGTACGCCGCGACCTGGACGCACACCTAAACCACTTGATTCCTGATGGTGCGGGCCATTACACGCACACTCTGGAAGGCGACGATGACATGCCGGCTCATATCAAGGCCAGTGTGTTGGGTCACCAGGTCAGCATACCCATAGGTGAGGGGCGGTTATTGTTGGGAACCTGGCAAGGGATTTATCTGGGAGAACACCGCGATGCCGGTGGGTCACGCTCAATCATAGTCACCCTGACCGGTATCGGTATTCCATGACCATTCATTTTTACGCTAACGGAGTCCTGTATGTTTATCGCCGGTGATATAGGTGGAACCAAAACCCTGCTGGGTGAGTATGAGCGCGACGGTGCGGAGTGGATCTGCCGCCGTGAGGCCAGTTTCCAGAGCGGGCATTATCCTGATTTTCAAACCCTGCTGGGTGTTTTCATGCAGGACACAGCAGACGTTCCTGAAGTGCTGTGTCTGGGCGTGGCAGGGCCTGTCATAGAAGGCCGTTCGGAAGTGACCAACCTGTCCTGGCATCTGGACGAGCGGGAACTGGCACGTTCAACCGGCATAGCCAAAGTCAGGCTGCTCAATGATTTGCAGGCCATGTCCTTAGGCTTGTTGCGTTTGTCTCCTGGGCGTTTTGTCGATCTGAATCCGGATGGAATGGAACGACAGGGCAACCGGGCCGTGCTGGCTGCCGGAACCGGACTGGGGGAATCCATTCTTTACTGGGATGGCGAACGCCATCACGCCATGGCCACTGAAGGCGGGCATACCGATTTTGCCCCTAACGACGACACTGAAGACCGCTTGCTGCAGTATTTACGTCAACGTTTTGGTGGCCATGTGAGTTATGAGCGGGTGCTGTCAGGGGCCGGTCTCGTGAACATATACGAGTTTTTCAGGGACAGCGGCCTGATTGCCGAGTCAGGGGACATGGCTAAACGCTTGTCTGACACCGATGACCGGGCTCGGGCCATCAGCCAGGCCGGGCTGGATGGCCATGACCTTTTATCCAGACGGGCACTGGAGTTATTTGTGCGGATTTACGCCGCCGAAGCCGGCAATCTGGTGCTGCAATGTTTTGCCATTGGCGGTGTGCTGATAGGCGGCGGCATCGCGCCCAAGATTCTTCCAGCCCTGACTTCCGGTCTGTTCATGCAAGCGTTTACAGCCAAGGGGCGTTTTTCAGACCTGATGCGTACGATTCCCGTACGGGTTGCTCTGGATTCCAACACCGGTTTGCTGGGGGCTGCGGCATGGGCGGAGCAATATCTACAGACGTAAATCTGCCGCCACACCCCGTATGGTTGCTGGTGAGTCGCTCGGTCAGGGCTATGGCCTGTTCTGGCCACAAGGCCGATATGAAGCTTGGGGTGATGGATGTTTACGCGGATGCCGATACCCGGCAGTGGGCGCAAGCCTGGATTCTTCTCCAGGATCATCACCCGACCTATGAGCCTTCGTCCCTGCTGTGCGGGGCCGAGCGTCTGGCCCCGGTCGACAGCGGTTGCGCCCTGATTTATGGCAGTGGTTTTGAGCGTGATGCGGGTTTGCTCGAACGACTGGCGCGAGGGCGAACCTTATACGGCAACTCCCCTGAAACCCTGCGGCTCATTAACAATCCTCGCTGTTTTTTCTCCCTGTTGAATGCCCTGGATATTCCTTATCCTGAAGTGGCATACGTGCTTCCTCAAGACTTCAATACCTGGTTGTGCAAACCCTGTGGCGGTAGCGGCGGGGTAGATATACGCCCGGCTATTGCTGCTCCACCCGACGAAGACCATTACTATCAGCGACACCTGTCTGGCACCGCCTGTTCGGCCCTGTTTCTGGCCGATGGCCAGGATTCATATTTGGTAGGTTTTAATACGCTCTGGACTGCGCATCATTTGCCCGACCGCCCTTATGCGTTTGCCGGAGCCATCAATCGCACCCGGTTGACGGACGCGCTTAAAGGCTTGATTCGTCAGTATCTGGCTCGATTGGTCGCCAGTACCGGCATTAAAGGGCTTAACAGTCTGGATTTTATTCACCATGCTGATCACATCCGCGTGCTGGAAATCAATCCCAGGCCGAGTGCCACGCTCACCCTATACGACGACGATTATGCCGGTGGCTTGCTGGCCTGGCATGTGGCCGCCTGTCTAGGCAGGCTTCCGGATCAACCGACACCGGTCGGGCCGGTTCGGGCAATCAAAACCTTTTTCCCCCGCGCTGAGTGGGTCGTTCCAAACGCGCTGAGTTGGCCGGATTGGTGTGTCGATCGGCCTATAGGGGGCACGCACGGGCAACCCGGGCAGCCCGCTTTAAGCCTTACCGCTCAGGGTGCTACGGTTTCAACCGTATTGAGTCAACTGGAAACCCGGTCACAACACGTTCAGAAATGGTTCGCCACAGCAATAAGCTGACTCCTTTCGTTGGCTTCACCTTCACCTTCACTTATTGAGAGACCTCCTATGCCCCACACGCGACGCAGAAAAATCCTCGTTCCACTATCCTTGGCCATCACCATAACGGGTTGGCTGGTGCTGGAAACCACAAACCATCACGATAAGGGGTTGATAGACGCAGTAGCCGCAGCCACCCGACCCAAGCAAATTCCCCCCACGTTGACGATCACCGGCACGCCAACGCCTGGCCAGAGCAGCGTATCCATCACTGAGGGCGACACCTTAACCCTCTCCATCAAAGGGGTTGATCCGCAATCGAGCGCGCTAGGATTCAATTCCCTGCAAGTGGGCACCGTGTCCAATAACAACTTGTACAATACCCAGCAGAACCCCTACTTGCCGCAAGGCGCGAAATTTTCGCTGGTCAACAACAATCTGGCCAAAGGTGAATTCACCTGGACACCATCGCTCGGTACGGCCAAAACAACACCCAGCGTTTCGGTGGTGTTTGGGGTAATCAATACCTATTTCAAATTGTATGCGCTGCAAACCATGCAGATTAAGGTTCTGCCCAAGGTCGTCAATCATCCCCCGGTGATCACCCTGGAACCCACGGGTAGTCAGCAAACCATCATGGAAGGGCAAACCTTGCAATTTTTGGTCAAGGGAGCCGATCCCGATCAGGATCCGGTGCAGCTTTCTGCTTCTTCCTTGCCGGTCGGAGCTTCGTTTGATGCCACTACCGGTTTGTTCGTGTGGATACCTGAAGCTGGAACAGCGGCCCGCACCCCACAAACCGTAGTGACGTTCCAGGCCAGCGATATCCCCAAGCAAGGCAATGCACTTTCGGCTACTTACCCAGTCACCCTGACCGTCATCGCCGCACCTGAGGCGGTTAATCACCCGCCGGTGTTACTGCCGGTTGCGTCTACCCAGATGGTTACTGCGGCCAAACCGTATGC
Organism: Methylococcaceae bacterium; assembly: GCA_051007495.1. Taxonomy (GTDB): domain Bacteria; phylum Pseudomonadota; class Gammaproteobacteria; order Methylococcales; family Methylococcaceae; genus CAIVXW01. The sequence goes on from JBPCSC010000478.1 coordinate 27,170, forward strand.
GCTGACATTCACCGCCAGCGATCAGGACGACGATACCTTGACCTTCACGGCCCAACCACTTCCTGCAGGAGCCACCCTCAAAAACCTGGGTGTGGTCAACAATCAGTGGAATGCCGAATTTAACTGGACGCCCTCGGTCAGCCAGGTCGGTCAAAGCTATACGGTCAATTTCACGGTGAAAGATGACTACACCACCCCCGCACAAGCGGCCCAGTCAGTGGTGTTCAAGGTGTTGCCGGCTGAAACAACCCCATCTGGAGTCATCATCAAGGCGATGGCTATCACGCAGGCACAATGGAATTCAACCAACGCGACGCTGCTGGTACAGGGCCGTGTTACCCCGGTCACGGGCGGCAAGGCCGTGGGACTCAAGGTGAATCTGACCGATGCCGGCACGGGTGAGAAAGTGGGTACTGCACTGGTCAAGACGGATCTGACCTGGAAATTCAACGCCAAGCCCGTGAGTGCTCACCCGCCTTGCAACGTGCGTGCGACGGTTGATGGTGTCAGTGGTTTAAGAGTGGTGTTGCGGGTTCCTGCCGGAACGTGTCCCTGATCCTCAGCGGCAAGCCCACGGTAAATGTACCGTGAGGCTTGCCGCTCGTGGTTTTTTCCGTAACACTTCGCGGCCTTTTCTTACACCGTTTCCATTTTTGGATTTCACAAGCTTATGAACAACCAGGCCAGCGTCAATCAATACAGCATCCCTCTAGTCAAGCAACTCATCACCCAGGCGGATAAACTCCGACTGGACATCCAAACCTTGGCCAAGGGCGCGACGCTGATCGACGCCGGGATTGAGGCACGGGGTGGGCTGGAAGCCGGGCGTATCATCACGGAAATCTGCATGGGTGGATTGGGCCGCGTCACCCTGACCCACTCCCCCGTTTTTTCTCGCTGGCCGTTGACGGTCAACGTACACAGCACCAACCCGGTCATTGCCTGTCTGGCCAGCCAATACGCAGGCTGGAGTCTCTCGCACGGAGAAGGCAAAGGGGCTTTTTATGCCTTGGGTTCAGGGCCTGCCCGCGCCTTGGCTACCAAGGTCAAAGAAGGCGTAGAAAAACCGGTTGAGGAATTGTATGAAGAATTGGGATACCGGGATCGGTCTTCCGAAACGGCTATCGTCATGGAGGTAGACAAAATTCCGCCGGTAGAACTGATCGAAAAAGTCATCAAGGCCTGCAGGGTCGAGCCACAAGGCGTACACGTCATTCTGACACCGACATCCAGTCTGGCTGGCGGAGTGCAAGTGGTTGGTCGGGTGTTGGAAGTGGCTTTGCACAAGGCGCATTCACTGCATTTTCCCTTGGGGAATATCCTCGACGGCAGCGGTTCGGCACCGGTTCCGCCACCGCACCCTAACTTTATCAAGGCCATGGGCCGTACCAACGATGCCATATTGTTTGGTGGTTCGGTGCATTTGTTCGTTAAAGGCAGTGATGAAGAGGCAGAAAAGCTGGCCACAGAACTGCCCAGTTCAGTGTCCAAAGATTATGGCCGTCCTTTCGCCGAAGTATTCAAGGATTACGGATACGACTTCTTCAAGGTCGATCCCATGCTGTTTAGCCCGGCCCGGGTAGTCGTGACGGCGGTAGATTCCGGACGTAGCTTCCATGCCGGGCGTTTGGATGAAGAACTGCTGGAACGTTCGTTTAGTTGATCGCCTCCCGACATCGCTTGCCGAATCACTAGAGCACTGGTTCCGTTGAACACCACCCGACACATCGCCATCATCACGGATGACCCCGGTTGGCACGGAGCCAGATTGCGGGAGGCATTGGCCCATCGTAATTATCTTTATCGTTACACCTCCCTGATTTCTGGCCATCTGCAACTGGATGGCCTGTCAGTCCCCATACGCCTGAGCGGATTCGAAAATGAACTGCCCGCAGGCGTTTTCGTTCGGGGTGTTCCAGGAGGTTCTCTGGAACAAGTCACCCTGTACCTCGGGCTGTTGCATGGGTTCAAACGTTTGGGTATTCCGGTATACAACGATGCCGGAGCCATAGAGCGCACCGTAGACAAGAGCATGACCAGTTTCCTGCTCCACGCCCAAGGTATTCCGACACCAAGAACCTGGGTGACCACCGAACGGGCCGCAGCTTTGGCCCGCATTCAGGAGGAGTTGAGGCTGGGTCATGCCGTAGTCTACAAACCCTTGTTCGGATCGCAGGGCCTGGGGCTGCATTTGTTCCGTACCTTGAGTGATCTAAGCCACTGGCCCGAACAGCCGGGTGTGTATTATTTGCAACACTTCGTGGACAGCGGATCTCAACCGCATGATTTCCGAATTTTTGTTATAGATGGACAGGCCGTGGCCGGCATGAAACGCTGTGGCAACTCCTGGCTCAACAACGTGCATCAAGGAGCACGCTGTGAGCCTCTGGTGTTGGCGCATCACCCTGAACTGACCTGCCTGGCCGAGGCGGCGGTTGAGGCCATCGACATGGATTATGCCGGTGTCGACATCATTCAGGATTCGACGGGGCATTTTGCAGTGCTCGAAATAAACAGCATCCCGGCCTGGAAGGGCCTGCAAACCGTGACGGCTACCTCCATCGCCGAACTGTTGGTGGCTGATTTTCTGGATCGTCACCTCGAACGGTGCACCCCATGAGTAAAAACTCACTGCGCTCCTCGTTGGAGTACGCCTATCTTGAAGCCTGTGAAGCCGAATTGCGGGCATTCAAGCCGGGTAACGTCAGTGTTCACGCCGAAGGTCACGACATGACGGTGGAGCAGTTTCGTGTCAGTGCGAAGCGCAGTGCGCCGTGGCTGGTGGATGAGAATTTGTCTCTGGGTGAAAAGATTTTTTACGCGGTAGAAACAACCGTGTCGGCGGTGGGATGCAATACCAACCTGGGTATCGTGCTGCTGGCCGCGCCTTTGCTCAAGGCTGCTGTTGAGGCCCAGGCACAAGGCGTATCGCTTAGAGAGGCCCTGACCGGCCTTCTGGGGATGACGACCGTACAGGATGCCGATTGGGTTTACCGGGCCATACGTCTGGCCAATCCGGGGGGCTTGGGAAAAGCCGAGCAGCATGACGTGATAAATCCACCGCATGTCAAGTTGGAAGAAGCCATGTACGCAGCCAAAAATCGGGATCGAATCGCCTACCAATACGTTAATTGCTACACGGATGTTTTTGATTTGGCCGTTCCAAGTTATCATTACGCGCTGTCCCGCTTTGGCAGCGAAGACTGGGCAGTGCTTTCGGTTTTCACGAACCTGCTGAAAAACATCCCTGACAGCCACATCGAACGCAAGTTTGGTAGCCGGCATCACCCGATGGTGACCGACAGGATGATCCGTATCGACCAGGCCATGTCCGCTTCGGCGGATAATGAGCGACTTGAACCCCTGTTGCGTGAAATCGACACCGAATTCAAACAACTGGGAATCAACCCTGGCACGACGGCTGATCTTACCGTGGCTTGTGTGCTGGCTGTGCGCCTGGAACGGGTGTTGGGTCAGGGTCGGCCTTGTGCCGAGTCTGGCTTAATAGTGTGATGCGATCGGCGATCCTGACTACAGGAAGGTTGTTTTTTTTTAGACAAACCCGCTTGGGGAGGCGTCCTAGTGGCATCTATACTGGAAAAATTTGTTTCTTTCTTTAACTCTCTAACTCAAGAAAAACAGGAGACTATGCAAATGGCAAAAATCGACAAACTGCTGGTAGGTGAAGCTCTGTGTGGTGGCGGCAACGAAATCGCTCACATCGACTTGATCATGGGGCCCCGTGGCAGCGCGGCTGAAACCGCGTTCGCTAACTGTGTCACCAACAACAAGGATGGATTTACCAGCCTGCTGGCTGTGGTTGCACCCAACCTGCTGTGCAAGCCCGCTACCGTCATGTTCAACAAGGTCACCATCAAGAATGGCAAGCAAGCCGTTCAGATGTTTGGACCGGCACAACGCGGTGTGGCCATGGCCGTTGCCGACTGTGTTGAAGACGGCACCATTCCGGCTGATGAAGCGGATGATCTGTTCATTTGCGTAGGTGTATTCATTCACTGGATGGCTGAAGACGATGCCAAGATCCAGGATTACAACTACGAAGCGACCAAGTTGTCCATCAAGCGTGCCGTTGCTGGCGAACCTAAGGCTGCTGAAGTAGTAGCCAAGAAGGGTTCAGAACAGCACCCCTTCGCTGCTCACGCTTAATTTAAGCGCGTAGCCTCAAGGCAAAAACGCCGTCCACACGCCAGTGTGGGCGGCGTTTTTTTTGGGGCAGCGACCGGATTGCCAGCGCAATGGGCCAATAATACCTTTGGGATTTCCATGAATCAGCCACTCCGTATTTCACGAATTCTCATCCTGTTGCTGATTTTATCCGGTTCCTTGCCGCTTATGGCAGAGCCACCCGAGACGGGATCAAGCCGGCCTTGCGTGGGCCAGAGTGATCCAGAGGTCTTGATCGCTCCGCTGAGGCCGGTTTCGGGCCAGCGGATTCGACTGCTGGTGGCGAACACTCAGCAACCGCTGCACGCGCTGACCTTAACCCAGGAAACGGGCGAAACACTCAATTTGCCCCTCACTCGCCTGGGAGGGCCGCCTTGGGGCGCGGTCGCGGAACTCCCCGCACTCAAAGTTGGAACCTACCCACTTCAGGTCTGGGCCGCCGATGCGGTACGCCCGTGCAATCACCCGTTTACCGTGTACCCGGCACGAACTCCGGTTGAGTCGTTCACCCGCCCCGCCCACGCCGACTGGGACGAATCTCATGAAGCCTTGTTTGCGTTGTGGATTGAACACTTGTTCGACGCACCGCCTGAGCAGGATTTAAGCTTTCCATCCCTGGAACCCGTGCTTAGAGACCCCAATCGCAATGTTCTGCATGATTATCTGGGGCAGGGTGAAGACGGACGCATACCCGCCACTCCTGATTGTGCCGATCTGCCCTATTACCTGAGAGCCTATTTCGCCTGGAAAGTGGGCCTGCCGTTTAGTTACCGACCGTGTAGTCGAGGGTCGGCCCGGGCGGCCCCGGTGTGTGGCGCGGCCATCAGGCATGACCGGTTTGTTGGGCGCGTAGCCCAGGCCAGTGAGTTCAAATCCCTGGTCAGAACCCTGCTGGACACGGTGCACTCAGGCAGTGCGAGAACGGCACTCACGGCGGAATCCAGCGATTTTTACCCCGTCCCCTTGCAGCGTGAGGTTTTATGGCCTGGAACCGTATACGCCGATCCCTACGGCCATGTACTGATGATCGCCAAGTGGTGGCCACAATCGGCTGAACAGCCGGGTATCTTGTTTGCCGTCGATGCCCAGCCTGACAACTCCATCACCCGCAAACGCTACTGGGAAGGGAATTTTCTGTATGTTCATGATTTACCCGGAGCAGGGCCGGGCTTTAAGGCATTCCGCCCGTTGAACCACTCAGGGCAACTCATGAGCAACACCGACCTGGCCGCGCAGCGAGGGCATCCGCCCTATTCGACCGAACAGGCGGCCTATGATGCCGAGGCCTTTCATGCCCGCATGAGCCAACTCATCAACCCCGGTGGGCTAGAACCACAAACCGCCTTGCAATCCCGGTTAGAGGCTTTGACAGAACAATTACGCACCCGGGTTACGTCAGTGGACAACGGCACGCGCTATCGCCGCACCCATCCTCGGGAAACGATACCCATGCCCGATGGGGCGGCCATTTTTGAAACGACCGGAACCTGGGAAGACTATTCAACACCCTCGCGTGATTTGCGGCTGATGATCGCCCTTGATGTGTTGTCCCGATTACCCGATCAGGTGGTGATTCATCCTGAAAACTTTCGTTTAGGCACTGCCCAACCGGAACTGGTCAAGGAAGAATTGGAGCGGCAACTGCAAAGCGCGCTCAAGGACAGGCGTATTACCTATTTAAGAACCGACGGCAGTACCTGGTCGCTTAATCTGGCCGAAATGTACGCACGAAAAACCCGGCTGGAACTGGCCTATAACCCCAATGACTGCCCAGAAATTCGCTGGGGAGCCAGTCCCGGCACCGAGGAATATCGAAGCTGCACCGCACAAGCCCCGGTCGAACAGCGTCAACGCATGGAACGCTACCGCAACTGGTTCCGTGAAGGACGCCGCCCATCACGCTAATTTCGGGCATCGGCGCATTGTGTGTCAGCAGCAGGCTTAGGCCGCGATAATGGCCGCTTTGTCAAATCGGGCTACTCGTGGCCGAGCACGATGAGACGCGTGTACTGGACGAGCCACATACCCGATCTCCCTGATCTCTTGATTTAGACCGTTTGAGTATCCCCATGATTAACCCTGCCAAACCATTTCTGCTGGTGCTGTATCTGTCGCTGCTGGCGGGTTGTGCCTTGAGTCCGCCACAAAAGACACTTTCTGTGGTTGATCGCCGACTGGTCGATCTTGCTATCAGTGAGTGGAATTATTTCGGCCGACAAATTCTGCGTCTGGATCGGGATAGAGAAATCATTGATCCAGTAGGGTATTGGGAAGATGAAGCCTTATGGGCAGAGCGGGTACGTCAATACTGGGGAGCGGTTGGACGGCCTGAGATAAGCGGTTACGATTGCAAGGAACCGTGGTCGGCGGCGTTTATCAGCTGGCTGATGAAGACCGCCGGAGTCCCCGGCAGCCAGTTCCGCCGATCAGATGCCCATTGGGTATATCTGGATGAAATCATTGAACACAGCACCCGGCAAGACAGCCGTTTCATGCCACATAAACTCAGCGAGTACCGGCCCGGAACAGGCGATTTGATTTGTGCGTATCGGGAGCCAGAGGAAAAAATTCGCTTGCTGGAAGCCATGAGCAGGATTCCGCCCCACACCCGATTGCATTGTGATGTGGTTGTGTACCACGGCGGAAGTTATCTGGAAGCCATAGGCGGCAACGTCAAAAATTCAGTCACCAAAAGCGTGATTCCGCTGGATGCAAACGCTTACCTTAAACCCTCGGCTAAACGGCAATGGTTCATGGCGGTAGAGTTGAAACCAGATCAAGATTTTCGGCCAGAACCATAAACTTGCGGTCTATTCTGTGGCGGGTTCCAGCATACCCTGGCGAACGATAAAGGCGATGACCTGATCCAGCCCCTCGCCGGTTTTGAGGTTGGTGAACACAAACGGACGCTCACCTCGCATTTTCCGCGCATCCCGTTCCATCACGTCCAGCGAAGCACCCACATAAGGGGCCAGGTCTATCTTGTTGATGATCAGCAGGTCAGAGCGGGTGATGCCCGGCCCGCCTTTGCGGGGAATCTTGTCGCCTGCGGCCACGTCGATCACATAAATGGTCAGATCAGCCAGTTCCGGGCTGAAGGTGGCACTGAGGTTGTCGCCGCCGCTTTCCACCAATATAAAATCCAGATCCTCGAAACGGCGGCACAATTCATCTACAGCCGCCAGATTCATAGAGGCATCTTCACGTATGGCGGTATGCGGGCAGCCACCGGTTTCCACGCCCAGAATACGCTCTTCCGGCAAAGCCTGACTACGAATCAAAAACTGCTGATCTTCACGGGTATAAATGTCGTTGGTGACCACCCCAATGCGGAACTGCTCCCGCATGTGTTTGCATAAGGTGTCTACCAAAGCCGTCTTGCCGGAACCTACCGGGCCGCCGACGCCTATTCTGAGTATGGAGGTTTGAGTCATGGTTTTTTCAGCTTCTGAATAATCGGGTGTATTGAGTTTCATGACGGCTGCTGGCCAGAACCTGAGCCAGGCTGCTGCCGCCTATATCGTCGTCGGTCATGGCCCGCGTTTCTGCGGTTAAGGCTGGAATTTGGCTGGCGAGCGTGAACAGCAAGCGCTGTCCGGCGGATTGTCCCAACGGGATCAGCTTGACCGCGCACAATATCTGATTTTCCAGCCATCCAAACAGATACGCATTCAGAGTTGCCGACAGGGGAATGTTCCAGGTGACGGCCGCCAAGGCAAACACCGTGGCCAGGCTGCTGGCATCATGGTGCAGCCAGGGAGTGGCCTGTTCCAGTGGCACATTGATGAGCACCCGAGCCAGGGCTTGTCCGGTGTGCCGGTCTTCAGCCCGCAATTCAGCGGTTTCCCTGTGAGCGCGTAACTGTCGGCTCCAGTATTCCACCGCCGCTGGATCGGGTTTCGACCAGGCATGGTACAGCCGGATCAGAATAGGCATATCCACGCGTGACACACTCCGCTCCATAAGGCCGCCGACCCACAGCCCAGTCGTGTGTTCGTCGGTAACCCAGGCGGAATCTACGGCTTGCTCCATGCCTTGCGAGTAGCTGTACAGGCCTATGGGCAGGCTGGGGCTGACCAGTTGCAAAAGGCGTATCAACGCCAGATCAGTGTCCATGCGAGTGCCCTGCGTGGTACGCGCCGGGTTCGGGTTCAAAGCCGGTTTCATCGTGATGAACGCCAAGCCCGAGTTGCCTGACCATCTCATCCAGCACATGATCCTGCAGATATCGCAATTCGCCTGCTCGAATCTCCAAAGCTACATGGCGGTTTCCCAGGTGGTAGCACGCTCTCGCCAGCAAACCGGGGTTATCGGTTACGGCCACAGAGATGGGTTCTGGTTTGGCGCGAATCACCACGATACGGCCATCTTCGGCCTGTAAGCGATCACCCGGACGCAAACAGGAGCGACGCGGCAAAAACACGCCCGCGTCCAGGCCGGTGTCGGTTTCAACCCGCAACCGGCTTTTCTGCCGCTGATCGTGGGTTAAGGTCAGTGCATCGTCCGGGGTGGAGTCGTCACTGGAGTGAGGAAACAGTTTGAGCATGAAGTAATCGTTATTGAATTTGGCAAGGTACACCGATCAAAACAGGAAATACCGCTGCGCCATGGGTAAGCAACTGGCGGGTTCCGAGGTGAGCAAAATGCCATCAGCCCTCACCGTGTAGGTTTGAGGGTCGACTTCAATCCGGGGTAAATAATCGTTGAGACGTAAATCCTTTTTACTGAGTTGACGGGTGTTGGCCACAACGCCTATACGCTTGCCTAGCCCCAGGCGGCTGGCGATGTCGGCTTCATGGGCCGCTTTGGACAGAAACGTCATGGCCGTGGCTTGGGTCGCCCGACCATAGGCTCCAAACATGGGGCGGTAATGCACGGGCTGTGGGGTGGGAATGGAGGCGTTGGGATCGCCCATGGGGGCCGTGGCGATGAGGCCACCTTTGATGATGAGGCTGGGTTTGACACCAAAAAAAGCCGGTTGCCAGAGCACCAGATCGGCCAGTTTTCCCACTTCCACCGAGCCGACTTCATGCGCAATTCCGTGGGTCAGTGCCGGGTTGATGGTGTACTTGGCCAGATATCGACGGATGCGCACATTGTCGTTACGAGAGGAATCTTCAGGCAAAGGGCCGCGTTGGCACTTCATTTTGTGTGCGGTTTGCCAGGTGCGAATGATGACTTCGCCCACTCGGCCCATGGCCTGGGAGTCGGATGAAATCATGGAAAACGCACCCAGGTCATGCAGCACATCTTCGGCGGCGATGGTTTCTCGGCGGATGCGGGATTCGGCAAAGGCAATGTCTTCAGCAATGCCGGGATCCAGATGATGACACACCATCAGCATATCCAGATGCTCATCCACCGTGTTGATGGTGTAAGGGCGGGTCGGGTTGGTGGAGGAGGGCAGTACATTGGCTTCACCACAGGCCCGGATGATGTCTGGCGCGTGCCCGCCTCCAGCACCCTCGGTGTGGTAGGTGTGGATGGTGCGGCCTTTGAAGGCCGCGAAAGTGTCTTCCACAAAACCGGATTCATTAAGGGTATCGGTGTGTATGGCCACCTGCACATCGTGGCGGTCAGCCACCTCCAGACAGCAGTCTATGGCACCGGGTGTAGTGCCCCAGTCTTCATGCAGTTTAAGCCCCATGGCTCCGGCCTCTACTTGCTCATTCAGCGATTCAGGCCGACTGGCATTGCCCTTGCCGAGCAGCCCGATATTGATGGGAAATACGTCGGTAGCCTGCAACATACGGTGGATATTCCAGGGGCCTGGCGTGCAGGTGGTCGCAAATGTGCCGGTCGCGGGGCCTGTGCCGCCTCCGATCAGAGTCGTCACACCGGAGGTCAGGGCTTCTTCTATCTGTTGTGGGCAGATGAAGTGGATGTGCGCGTCGATGCCGCCAGCCGTCAGAATTTGACCTTCAGCGGCGATGACTTCGGTTCCAGGCCCTATGATGATGTCCACTCCGGCCTGAGTGTCGGGGTTGCCCGCCTTACCCAAACCTGCGATGCGGCCATTCTTGATCCCCACATCGGCTTTGATGATGCCCCACCAATCGACGATGACGGCATTGGTGATGACGGTATCGACCACCCTGGCCGCCCCAAACTGGCTTTGTCCCATGCCGTCACGGATTACCTTTCCCCCGCCAAACTTGACTTCATCCCCGTAAACGGTGCGGTCGGCCTCGACCTCCAGCCAAAGCTCGGTATCCGCCAGGCGTACCCTGTCGCCTGTGGTAGGGCCAAACATCTCGGCATACGCCGTGCGGCTAATACGGCTCATGACACCCCCTCCAGAGCACCCATCACGGCTTGTCTGAAGCCCCAAACCTGACGCGCCCCGGCATACGCCACCAAAGTCACCGAACGCTCCAGGCCGGGTTCAAAGCGGATGGCGGTGCCTGCCGGAATATCCAGCCTGTACCCTAAAGTAGAGCCGCGCTCAAAGCGTAAGGCCGGATTGGTTTCGTAGAAGTGGTAGTGCGAACCGACTTGTATGGGCCTATCGCCGGTGTTGGCAACCACGACCGTGACCGTCTTGCGGCCGACGTTCAGTTCCAGTTCGCCGGTTTCGACCAAAATTTCACCAGGAATCATTGTGGGGTGCTCCTATGGGATGGGATTGTGCACGGTCACCAGTTTGGTGCCGTCGGGGAATGTGGCCTCTACCTGAACATCCGGGATCATTTCCGGAATGCCTTCCATGACATCCTGGCGGGTGAGCAGGGTACAGCCGTAGTCCATCAGTTCGGCTACGGTGCGTCCATCGCGTGCGCCTTCCATGATGGCGGCACTCAAATAGGCTACGGCTTCGGGGTGATTCAGCTTCAGGCCACGGGCTTTGCGCCGTTCAGCCAGAAGGGCGGCAGTAAAAATGAGGAGCTTGTCTTTTTCTCGTGGAGTCAGTTGCATGGTGATTCACAGGGCAAGAGGGTTTCAGGTATTCCAGATTCGGGGGGGCAGGGGTTCAGACCCTATGACTTCAGGGCGAAGACAGGCCCAAATGGCGCGGAGCAGCCTGTGCAAATGGCTCATGCTGTTGGCACGGCTACGAACCACCAGCAACTGGCCCAGTAAGCTGACACCGGTGTCGGGATCATGGGCCGAAAGGGTTTGAATCCGTTCCAGCAGGCTGGGCGTAGCCGGATAAGCCCAGAGGCTGGCCGCCATGGGCCGCCCCCCCCAGCCTGAGAGGGCGTGCAGTGAGGCATTATCGCCGTTGAGTCGCTCCAGTAACATGGGTTGATCGGCCAGATACATACGCCAGTCCAGTATGACTTGGCCGTGATCGAATCCTTCACCGGCGGCGGGTCGGCCCAGGACAGAAAATTCCCAACCGATGAAACGGGCGGCTTCATGCAGGTTCACCTGCACTGTTGAACGCACCTTAGCCCCCTGAAAAAAAATCGTTTCCTGAGGCAGCCATTCCAGGGAGGCATCCTGGCCTATGTTCAATTGCACGGATTGCCGGGCCCACGCGCTGTCACTTCGATAAAACTGGCTGGCCGCCGGGGTGGTGACCAACACTTGTGCCTTGGGATCGGCGGTGAATGTGAGTTCCAGTTGATCGCCCCCTACCACGCCTGCCGGTGGATGCAGCACACACACCTGACATACTCCGTCACCGGCATACAGCGGCTTTTGCACCGTCAAAGGCCCTCGGTGATGGCGGCGAGCCAGGATGGTACGCCCCTCCTGAACGGAAAACCCCAGGTTCAATTCGGCTTTCCAGCCTGGCGGGGTGTTCACGCAGTTACCCCATTCATCAAACCGCCAGATACTCCCGGATCAACTCCTCAGACAACTCATCCATTCCGCCCCCGGCGACCGCCCGGCCTTTGTCCATGAGGCAAAATTGACTGGCTACCCGTCTGGCGAACGGCAGTTTCTGTTCGACCAACAATACTGTCACCCCTAACTCCTGGTTAATTTTTGCTATGGCATCGTGGATTTCAGCCTTCATGTCCTTATCCACAGACGGCACAGCCTGACCACGGGAACGGTTGAGACGCAGGATGACATCACCGATTTCACTGACGATATTGGGTTGTATGCCTTCGGTCGGTTCGTCCAGTATCAGCAGTTTGGGATCCAGTACCAAGGCCCGGCCTATGGCCAGTTGTTGCTGTTGCCCGCCAGATAAATCGCCGCCCCGGCGTTTCAGCATTTGTTTCAGTACCGGAAAAATCTCGAATACGGTATCGGGAATGTGCCGGTCACCCCGCGCCCTAAGCCCGGTTTTGAGGTTTTCTTCCACGGTAAGCAAGGGGAAAATTTCCCGCCCCTGAGGCACATAGGCAATCCCCATTCCGGCTCGCTGCTCGGCTTTCAGCCGGGTTAGCTCCTGTCCCTGGAACAATAGCGTACCGGAACGCACCGGCAACAAACCCATGATGACCTTCAGCAGCGTCGTCTTGCCCACACCATTGCGGCCCATCAGACAAAGGCAAGCCCCTTCCGGTATCTCCAGATCGAGATTCCACAGCGTGTGGCTTTCCCCGTAGTAGTGTTCGATTGCGGTTAATGTCAGCATCAGGACCCCAAATAGACTTGAATGACCCGTGGGTCATTTTGCACTTCATCCATACTGCCTTCGGTCAGCACCGTGCCTTCGTGGAGCACAGTGACCTTGCGGGCAATCGAACGCACAAACGCCATGTCATGTTCCACCACCACCACCGAATGCTGCCCCGCCAACGACAGCAATAACTCCGCCGTGCGTTCGGTTTCCTGATGGGTCATGCCGGCTACCGGTTCATCCACCAGCAGCACCTTGGGTTTTTGCATCAGCAACATGCCGATTTCCAGCCATTGTTTTTGACCGTGCGATAAGGCTCCGGCCCGTTGTCGGGTGTGGGGCAGCAGGCCTATGGTATCGGCGACTGCGGCGATGGCATCCTGCTCGGCATGGCTCAAACGGGCGAACAAAGTAGGCCATACCCGTTTATCGGTATGCAAGGCCAACTCCAGGTTTTCGAATACGCTCAGGCGTTCAAAAACCGTGGGCTTTTGAAACTTACGGCAAATGCCGGCCTGGGCGATGGCCGGTTCATCCAGTTCGAGCAGGTTGGTGGTTTGTCCAAAAAAAACCATGCCTTCATCGGGGCGGGTTTTGCCGGTGATGACATCCATGAGTGTGGTTTTACCGGCCCCATTAGGGCCGATGATACAGCGCAACTCACCTTCGTCGATGTACAGGTTGAGATGATTCAGGGCGCGGAAGCCATCAAAGCTGACACTCACCTCTTCCAGATAAAGAATGGGGTGCGGGCCTATGACCGGCACGCTCTTTCGAGACGGATCACGCCACATCGTCATGCTTCGCTCCTCTTTTTCTGTTGCCAGAGACCTACCAGGCCATTCGGCAGGAAAACCGTTACGACTACGAAAATAGTACCCAGAGCGAACAGCCATACTTCCGGCAGTACGGCGGTGAATACGGTTTTGCCGTAATTCACCAGTATGGACCCCAGCACTGCGCCATACAGACTGCCTCGCCCTCCTACGGCCACCCAGATGACGATTTCCAGAGAATTGAGCGGTGAAAATTCGCTGGGGTTGATGATACCCACTTGCGGCACATACAAGGCTCCGGCTATTCCGGCCAAAATAGCTGAAAATACGAATATCCAGAGTTTAAACATTTCTACTCGATACCCCAGAAAACGGACTCTGGATTCACCGTCGCGTATGGCCGTAACCACTCGCCCCAGTTTGGAATCCACCACCCAACGGCAGGCCAGATAAGCTAAGGCCAATACCAGGGCGGTAACGGCGAACACGCCGTCCCGGGTGGAATCCAGTTGCATATTAAGCCCCAGTACATACTTGAAATCCGTCAGGCCATTATTGCCACCAAAACCCATTTCATTACGAAAGAAAGCCAGCATCAAGGCGTAGGTGAGTGCCTGGGTAATAATGGACAGATAAACCCCGGTTACTCTGGAACGAAAGGCTAGCCAGCCAAATAAAAAGGCCAATACTCCGGGTATCAGTACCACCATGAGAAGGGCGTAGCCGAAATGGTCGAAGCCCTGCCAATACCAGGGCAGTTCTTTCCAGTTCAAAAATACCATGAAGTCAGGCAATAAAGGGTTGCCATATACTCCGCGATCGCCAATTTGCCGCATCAGATACATACCCATCGCATAGCCACCCAGCGCGAAAAAGACTCCGTGTCCCAAACTCAGTATCCCGCAATAGCCCCATACCAGATCCAGGGCCAAAGCCAGTAAAGCGAAGCACAGGTATTTTCCCAGCAGGGCAATTGTGTACGTGGAAACATGCAGCGGGGAAGTTTCAGGAAGAATCAGATTGAACAAAGGAACAAACAGGCTGGCTATCAGCAGAATAACTACCAACACCCGCCCTTCGGCATCGTTACGCAAGCCCGGTATAGACATGAATCAAGACTCCGCAGCGCGACCCTTTTGTGGAAACAGGCCACGCGGTCGTTTTTGTATGAACAGGATGATGAAGACCAGCACCAGAATTTTGGCCAGTACCGCACCGGAATAAGGTTCGAGAAACTTGTTGGCTACCCCCAGAGAAAACCCGGCGACCAGAGTCCCCCATAAATTACCTACACCACCAAATACCACGACCATGAAGGAATCGACGATATAACTCTGACCCAGATTAGGCCCTACGTTGGTGAGTTGGCTCAGTGCCACTCCGGCGACTCCGGCAATGCCGGAACCCAAGCCGAAGGTCAGGGCATCTACCCGGTCGGTGGGAATACCCATGGCTTTGGCCATGGGGCGATTTTGGGCTACGGCGCGAACTTCCAGACCCAGTCGCGTGTGTTTGAGTATCTGCTGGAGTAATACGAAGACCAGCAGACAAAACAACAGAATATAAAAGCGGTTCAGGGTTAAAGACAGCGCGTCGTTGATGGGCCAGGAACCACTCATCCAGTCGGGGGTGCTGACACTGCGATTGAGCGGCGAAAAAATGCTTCTGACCAGTTGTTGCAAAAACAGACTGACACCAAACGTGGCCAGAAGCGTTTCCAAAGGTCGCCCATAAAGAAAACGGATAACGCCACGTTCTATGGCGATACCGACTAAACCTGAAATCACAAAGGCGGCCGGTATGGCCACAAACAGCGATAAGCCTAAATGATCCGGCATAAGTTGTTGCACCACATAAGTGGTATAGGCCCCCAGCATCATTAATTCGCCATGCGCCATGTTGATAACGCCCATAACCCCAAAGGTAATGGCCAGTCCTATAGCCGCCAGCACTAATACCGCTCCCAGGCTCAAGCCGAAGAAGACGGTTTCCAATGTGTGATTCAGGGTTAAAGTGGATTCAATGCGGGACAGGGCCGCCTGGGCCGTGTGGCGAATGTCGGCATCCGGTTCCAGAAAATGATCGCTCTCGTCTTTCTCCAGCACATCACGCAAACGGCTTTGTATGGTGGGGTCGAGTTCGTTGGCCAGTGTGTTGATGGCATTGATACGCAAGGCTTTTTCAGAATGGGCCAGATCGGCCAAAGCCAGGGAAATCGTCAAGGCATTTTTGACGCGCCCGTCCTGTTCCAAAGGCAAGCGGGCACGCAGCAAGGCAATGTTTTGTTCGTCCAGCGATTGGCGCATGGCCAGCACAGCACGCAGCCTGAGTTCGGCATCCGGCGCGTTCAGTTGCAGGCGACCTATGGTTTCCCGAAGGTGGCTACGCAAAGCATTGTTGAGGTTGATCTTCTTGAGTTCAAATTTGCTGGCTATTCCCAGATCACGGTTGTCCAGTACCGATACCGTGGCGATACCGTCGTCGGCCTTGGTGTCTCCATAAACCAGCACCCCATCGTCCTTACGGGCATACAAACGGCCATCCAGGAGCTGTTCCAGCACACGGGGCACTCTGGGATCAGGGTTTAAGGCCAAGGAATCGACCGCGCCTGCCAGTTCGGACAGAGAGGCTTGTCGTAATCGTTCGAGTCCGTCCGTGAAGGCATCGCCAGCCCATGACACCGAAACCGGACACCAGCCCAAAAGCAAGACGATCAGCAGGCGGCTGCCCCAATGTGGCACTTGGTATGCCCCACAGCGGAACAATAGATCAAGGCTTTGTAGTGAGTTCATGCGCTTTGAGGGGGGAGGTGGTGATGGGGCGGGTCGGTGCGAATCATTCGCACCGACAGTTGATGGCTCCGGCGTAGAACACCTCTTGAGCGGGGGGTTACGCCGGAGCGTGGCAGCATTCGATCAATACTTCTGACCAGAACACTTTTTGGTTTTGGTGTTGTAGTTGCCGCAGTTGATGGGGGCTGTCCAGTCGGCCACTATGGGTTTGCTTTCTGGCAGGAAATCCGACCAGGCATCGCCATCGACCAGTTTTTTGGTTTCCCATACCACCTGGAACTGGCCGTCATCCTGAATTTCACCAATCAGAACCGGCTTGGTGATGTGGTGGTTGGGCAGCATCTTCGAGGTTCCGCCCGTCAGGTTGGGGTATTCAGCCCCGATGATGGCTTTGGCCACCGCATCGGTATCTGTGCTTTTGGCTTTTTCAACGGCCTTCACCCACATATTGAATCCGATGTAATGGGCTTCCATCGGGTCGTTGGTGACCCGCTTTTTATTCTTGATGAACTGATGCCATTTGGTGATGAACGCCGCATTTTCCGGGGTATCCACGCTCATGAAATAGTTCCATGCGGCGAGATGGCCCACCAAGGGCTTGGTGTCCATGCCAGACAATTCTTCTTCACCCACCGAGAACGCCACGACCGGAATCTGCTCGGCCGACATACCCTGATTGCCCAATTCTTTGTAAAACGGGACGTTGGCATCGCCGTTGATGGTTGAAACCACCGCCGTTTTCTTGCCGGCTGAACCGAACTTCTTGATGTCGGCGACAATGCTTTGCCAGTCGGAATGACCGAACGGGGTGTAGTTGATCATGATGTCCGCCGGCTTTACCCCTTTGGCTTTCAGATAGGCTTCCAGAATTTTGTTCGTGGTTCTGGGATAGACGTAATCCGTACCGGCCAATACCCAACGCTTTACCTTGAGGTCGTTCATCAGGTAGTCGACTGCCGGAATAGCCTGCTGATTGGGGGCCGCACCGGTGTAAAACACATTTTTGGATGACTCTTCACCTTCGTATTGAACCGGGTAAAACAACAACCCGTTTAATTCTTCAACGACAGGCAGTACCGACTTGCGTGATACGGATGTCCAGCATCCAAAGATGGCTGCCACTTTGTCTTTGCTGATAAGTTCACGGGTTTTTTCGGCGAATAACGGCCAGTTGGACGCTGGATCCACCACCACGGCTTCGAGTTTTTTGCCCAGTAATCCCCCTTTTTTGTTCTGCTCATCAATCAGCATGAGCATGGTGTCTTTCAAAGTGGTTTCACTGATGGCCATGGTGCCGGACAAGGAGTGCAGTATGCCGACCTTGATGGTGTCTTCAGCCAGAGACGTGCCGGCCAGAAGGCTCAGGGCCGCACCCGCTACCCAGTTCAGCCATGGGTGGGTCAAAGATGTACGCAAATTGTTCATGAGATCTAATCCTCTCTAAAATTATGTAAATGAATGAACCTGAAAAGGCCCGGTGGTTGCCGGGCCTTGTGGCGGTTAAATCTGTAACTGGAAGCCCAGTTGAAGTGAAGACACGCGACTGCCGCTGGCGGTAGCCGTGTAATTAAGCCCCTTGGTCATCAGGTCACCGTAGTCATACATCAGCATAATCTTGGCGTTGTGGCTGTCGATGATGTAGTTGAGACCGGCTTCGTAATTCTCGCGGGTAGCACTCTGGGTGGGATCAACATTGACGTAACGGACGTAGGGCTGGAATTGGCCGACCCATACTTTGTCCGGGAGAAGGTACATGGCACTGACATCGTAGGCATCGCCTTCAAACATGGAGAATCCGCCGCCCGCCTGGCGTGAAGCCATACTGTAACCACTGATGCCATAGTTTTTGTACTCCCCGTTTACGGTGATAACCCCCATATTGGCCAAGGGTTTTTCGAACAGCACATCCACAACCGTACCCCGGAACGCACCCTTGTCGGTGACTGTTCCTGCTCCGTCTTCCTGGTACTGGTTGGAAACACCCAAGGTCAGGATGTCACCGCCTTTGCCGTAGTAGGTTCCCGACGTGTAATAGCCAGGGTTCTTTTCCACTTCCAGAAAGTTGTAAGCAAAACGCTGGGCATACAGGATGTTGTCATCGTTATTGGCACCGCCTCTAAGCCCCCGGAAGAAACCGACAGCGTATTGGAAGTGGCCATCCAGTGCCGCACCCCAAATGGTGGCTCCGTCATCACGGCCCCAGGATCCGGCTGAGGTGCCATCGGTACGGACGGTCACGTTGTAGTCGGACGGTTCAAACGGGGTTCCCTTGCTGTAGATGTCGTATACCGCACTATAGAAAGGACCGTTCATTTCCCGCCGTTCAGCCGGAACCAGCATACGGCCCATCCAGACATTGAACAGCGGATCAATTTCGACCTTGCCCATTGCATCAATGACGCGCACTTCGCCGCCATTGCTACAGGTTTGGCAATCGGTGTTGAACTCCATCTTGAAGTACTTGTGGATTTGTCCGCTCAGATAAAGACGGATGTTGTCCAGATTGAAGTCATTCGACCATCCATTCGCGTTGGTGGATCCTTCCTGGGCGGTAAAGCTGGTTCTTAATCCAGCCCCGACACTGACCCACTTGGTGTCGTCTATCTTGAACGTGGCTCCGGCTTCGGAGGTGGGTGTGTAGGCCGTCAGGGATGCCGCAATGGCTCCTGTCAGCAGTGCAGCACCCCAGATATTCCGGGTGGCCGATTGATGTGTAGCTATCGCAGTATTCACAGGTAATTCCCCCAATTGACTAAAAAAACCGAAGTCAATTACAGAGCTTTGGGTGAATATCGCCAATCAGTCAGATGACGTATGGGGTACGTACGGGTTTTGGCATACAGTCATGGGGATTTAGGGGCGTGTACGCGCCCGAGTCAATCGCCGATCAGACCGCCGGCTAAGTGCTGGCACTCGCTGTGCTTCAATGAACTGACGTTGATGGGCCGTGCCACGGCATAAAGCGGCCTGCTTCAGCGGTTTTTCGTTACGCCCCTTAGCCTTGATAAATCCAATGAAAAAAATCCAGACCGCCACACTCCTGCTGGGAGTCTCCCTGTTATCTGCCTGTACCACAGGAATTAAACCTGACAACCGCTTGCCGCATCCTGAGGCGGTTCGGCAGATTCTGTTCCGTATGGACCCCGAAGACTGGAGTCGTGATATCAGCCGTAATTTGCAATCCTGGAATTACCCGGTTGCCAGCGAGACACAGGAACTGGATGCCTCTCCCACGCATATTTTGTCTGCTGCCGTGGGGCGTGTGGAGCAATCCTCGACTCCGGCTGGCCTGTCTTTCAGTATGGGGAGTTCAGACCCGCGTGCGCCTGACTTCCAGAAAGCCACTGTTGTGCCGGTTGTCTGTACGCTGCGTTCGGCTGACAAACCAGACGAATCCGCCGCCCTGACGATGCGTTTCACCAGCAACCCCGATCGTCCCGATAGCCGTGCGGCTTTGATCAATCACATCAGTACGGCCTGCTATAACTTGTTAAGTGATCTCCGAATACCGCGTAAAAGCAAAACCGGAACCCCCTCAACCACAGTACCTTCCTGGATGCCGGAGGTACGTATAGAGATCAAGGAACAACCTAAAACCTCGCCTCAACGAACCCCGGCGACCCTCCCTGATCCGGCCCCAGTGGACGAACCCGCCAGCCCTGCATCGCTCCAGACCGAACAAACCAGCCCCGAAGGGCGCAAGCAAATGATCATTCACAATCAGGGGACACCGGTCATTCTGGAGTTTGGCTACGACCGGAAGTGATGCGGGTGAGTCCATGAACCCCATCAGCCATCAAACCATTGCCCGGGTCAGGCGGGAGTACAACGCCTGGGTAGCCGATGAAACCCTGGAAGATTACGCCCTGCGCTTTGCGCCGCGCTCATTCCGCAAATGGTCTGAATTTCGGGTGGCCAACACGGCATTCGGTTCAATTTCGTTTCTGATGCTGGAAGCCATAGGCGGGTTTTTGGCCCTGCATTACGGTTTCACCAATGCGTGTTGGGCAATCCTGACCGTCGGATTCATCGTATTCTGTACCGGCTTACCCATTTGCTATTACGCCGCCCGGCACAGCATAGACATGGATCTCCTCACTCGTGGTGCCGGGTTTGGGTATATAGGGTCGACGTTCACCTCGCTGATCTACGCCACCTTTACCTTCACCCTGTTCGCGCTGGAAGCCTCCATCATGTCGATGGCTCTGGCGCAATACTTCGACATTTCCCTGGCGTTGGCTCATGTCATCAGTGCGCTGATTGTGATTCCACTGGTGGCCTACGGAATTACCACCATCAACCGCCTGCACCTGTGGACTCAGCCCTTGTGGCTTATCTTGATGGTTACGCCCTATCTGGCCATATACTGGAAATCACCGGAAGTGTTGTACGGAGCCATCCACTTTGGCGGGCAGTATGGATTGGGAAATCACTTTGACGGCCTGTTGTTTGGCAGCGCGTGTACAGTGGCTTTTTCGATGGTGGCCCAGATTGGGGAGCAGGTGGATTTCCTGCGCTTTCTGCCCGAAAAAAACCCGCAGAACACGAGGCGTTGGTGGGCGGCGGTCATCATTGCAGGCCCAGGATGGATTGTTTTAGGCGTGTTAAGGCAGCTTGGCGGCGCGGTTCTGGCCTATCTGGCCGTGCAGCAGGGCGTTCCGCTGATCCACGCACACGAACCCGCTGTGATGTATCAGGTGGCTTACCGGCAACTCCTCGGTAACGATGCCATGGCGTTGGGGATCACCGTAGCCTTCGTGGTGTTGTCTCAGGTCAAGATCAATGTCACCAATGCCTATGCGGGTTCTTTGGCGTGGTCCAATTTTTTTTCACGCTTGACGCACAGCCATCCCGGTCGGGTGGTATGGCTGGTGTTCAATGTGAGTATCGCGCTGTTGTTGATGGAGTTGGGCGTATTCGGCGCATTGGAGAAGATACTCGGCTTGTTCTCGAACATTGCCATCGCCTGGATAGGGGCTGTAGTGGCGGATCTCGTCATCAACAAGCCTTTAGGGCTTAGCCCCGCCGGAGTGGAATACAAACGGGCTTATCTGCCTGACATCAATCCGGTCGGTGTTTTTTCCACTCTGGGTGCTTCCGCCTTGGCCATGGCCGCTCACCTGGGGGTGCTGGGTGAAGAACTTCAAGCGTTTTCGGCTTTTTTGGCACTGGCGGCGGCCATGGTGTCTTCACCGCTCATCGCCTATGCCACTCAGGGGCGTTATTACCTCACTCGCCGTCGGGCCGATTGGGGGCAGGCCAGGCCCGAAGCCCATTGTTGTATCTGTGAGAAGAACTTCGAAGCCGAAGACAAAGCCTACTGCCCGGCCTACCGAGATACTATTTGTTCACTGTGCTGCACGCTGGAATCACGGTGTCAGGATGCCTGCAAGCCGGGTATGCGCCTGAATGACCAGTTGCAGTCTTTGGCCAACGCACTGTTGCCGGCCACACTGCCTAAAGGCCTGCGTCTCCGTCTGATGCAGTTCGGCCTCTTGTATTGCGCTCTGGCCTTGCTGACCGGCATATTCGTGGGGGTCATCTACTATCAGGACTGGCTAATAGCCGGCCAACAGGATACCTACGCCGCCGGGATACTCCTCGACAACTTCCAGAAAATTTATGCCGCTTTGATGGTTTTTTTAGGGATGGCCACCTGGTGGCTGGTGCTGAACAATGAAAGTCGGCAAATTGCCCAGGAAGAATCCGGACGACAAACGCTACTGCTGCAACGTGAAATCGAACAACACCGAATCACCGACAGCCAACTTCAAGAGGCGCGAGATCAGGCCGACCGAGCCAATCTGGCCAAAAGCCGGTTTCTGTCCGACATGAGCCATGAAATCCGCACGCCACTCAACAGTATTCTGGGTTACGCCCAAATTTTACGCCGCGATCCGACAATACCCACACATCGACGCAATGCGGTGGACACCATACAGCGCAGTGGTGAGCACCTGGCCGCACTGATTGACGATATCCTCGACATTTCCCGCATAGAAGCCCGTAAATTCGAACTAAAACGTACCCCCATCCATTTCGCGGCCTTTGTGGAGCAACTGGTGCAGATGTTCAAACCCCAGGCTGAAGACCGTGGATTGGCGTTTCGCTGTCAGATCGTCGATCCACTGCCTCCGCGCATACGCGGAGATGAGAAACGAGTAGGTCAGATATTGATCAATCTGCTGGGGAATGCCCTCAAATTTACCCACTCGGGCCAGGTGCTGCTGCGAATTGGCTACAGCGGCGAGATTGCCCGCTTTCAGGTGATAGATACCGGAGAGGGCATTGCACCCGATCAAATCGAAAACATATTTCAGCCGTTTCAACGCGCCGGTAAAGGACGGGGTAATGCTGCGGCCGTTTCCGGATTGGGGCTGACCATCAGCAAGATATTAGCCGGTATCATGGGAGGCGAACTGACCGTGGAGAGCGAGGTGGGTAAAGGTTCCTGCTTTACGGTACGCCTCTATCTGCCCACGCTTGGAATGTACGATGACCTTGGCGATGATGACGAGGATATCGTGGGTTATGCCGGGGTGCGGCGCAAAATTTTGATCGTGGATGATCAAATCGAACACCGGGTGCTGTTGGAATCCGTATTGTCTCCTTTGGGTTTTGATATAGACCAGGCCGTGGATGGTCAGGACTGTGTGGAAAAAGCCTGTGACCCACCCCCTGATTTGATACTCATGGATATCGTCATGTCCGGCATGAGTGGGCTGGACGCAGCAAACCGCTTGCGTGCTGCGGGTTGCCACAAACCCATTATTGTCATCAGCGCGAATGCCTTTCCCGGCGACCGGCAACAGGCCAGCCTGGCGGGTTGCGATGATTTTCTGGCCAAACCCATACACATCACGGCCTTACTGGCCAGAATCAAACTGCATCTGGGTTTGCGCTGGCTGTACCGGGGCGATGATGAACCGGATGCACCGCCCCTCCATGAAACCCAAATGATTGTGCCGCCGAACGAGCAACTGGAACGTTTGAGGGCCGCTGTTCGGATTGGTGATCTGCGTGGCCTTGATGACAGTCTGAACATTCTGGTTGAGGCAGACCGCCAATATCAGCCGTTTGCCCGTCATTTACAAACCCTGGCGCGACAATTTCGCTTAGCCGATTTACGCAAGGTGTTGGGCGTATGATTGAACCCCAAAAAACCAGTTTGGGCACGGTCATGATTGTTGACGACGCGCCGGGCAATCTGGCCGTGTTATCCGATGCCCTGGAAGAAGCCGGTTATCGAATACTGGTAGCGACCGACGGGCTTTCCGCACTGGAACAACTCCATTTCATACGCCCTGACATCATTCTTCTGGATGTCGTCATGCCGGGTCTGGATGGTTTTGGTACGTGCAGACAACTCAAAGCCAAGCCTGAAACCTCAGCGATACCGGTCATATTCATGACGGCATTGAGCGAACTGGATGACCTGCTGCAAGGATTCGAGGAAGGGGCTGTAGATTATCTGGTCAAACCCATACGTCATCCTGAAGTGTTAGCCCGCATAGCCGCGCAAATGGCCCAGGTCAAGGCCATGCAACGTGCCGAGCAAGCGTTATCACACGGCAGCCTCGCGACCATCGCCGTAGATGACCAAGGCCGCATCCTCTGGTTGACCCCGGCCGCACGGCAGTGGTTGATGGATTATTCCGAGCAGGAAGATGACCGCGTTCTGCCACGAAATGTGGCGGAATGGGTAGAAAAAAAACTGAGAGGACAAGAAAAAGGCACGGCCGAACACTTCATGGCCCAACGGCAAAACCGACGGTTTACGGCGCGGTTGGCGAGTGGCGATAGCAGCGGTGAATACCTGCTGCTGTTGCAGGATTATGCCACCCAGTGGGATTTGGACCGCCTGCAACAAAAACTGGGATTAACCGGGCGCGAAGCGGAAATCCTGATGTGGGTAGCCCATGGCAAAACCAACCGGGAAGTAGGGGAGATTCTCGGCAGCAGCCCACGCACAGTGAACAAACACCTGGAACATATCTTCCAAAAACTGGGGGTTGCCACCCGCGCCGCAGCCGTGGCCACGGCCCTGGACAGAATGCGTATCGTGGTGCAGGTGTAGGGGGATTAGTGGGTGGGGTAGGGCAGGCTGATTTGCGAATAGCCAAAGGCCTTTGTCCACTGGATTGACAAACCTCAATCCGCAGCGCATAAGTGGTTCTCACCTGTTTATTTAAGGAGAACCCACATGAACTACTCTGAATTATGTGAAATAGTCAAAACCGCACACGCACTCAGCTTTCATGCCGACTACATACCGGTTGATAGTCCATCAGATGCCGCTTACTTTCGAGTTTCTCCGCCCACTTACGCTGCTGAAAAAAAAGGCGATCCATCACACTACCTCATAACCGATCAGGGTGAAGTTCGTCTCGACTCGCCACAATCTTTTGCCAATCGACTGGAAAATCGTATCCTCGAAGCAGGGATAACGCCCCATTTTCAAATAATAAATCCCGATGACGGCACGGTGCTGCTGGATAGCCGAGAACTGGCGCACCGATGTTTTGATGCCTATATCAGGGATTCCAATCTCAACGATCAGCCATTTTTCAAATCAGAGATCGGTCTGGCTTTGCAAAATGCACGCGCCAAAAATGCGACAGCCGTATTTTGTTGCAGTCCTGAAAGTCTGTTGTTCGGAGCCTGGGACAGTCACACAGGAAAAGGAGTCTTGGCGGCTCGGTGGCGTCGTTGTGTCACAGCCCGAATCTATGGCACGAACGCCAAACAGCGACCAGGCGGAACACAAAAAAATGACCCACTCGGGATTACCCTGGATACCGGCAAGATGTACCTGAGTGCTGAGGGACAAATTACGCTTGATCCTGCCTTGGCCACTGACGAAAAAGAGAATAAAAAAACCACAAAAACGGTATCCAAAAAAACCGTTGATGCGGAAAAATCTACGCCTAAAAGTGGCAAAAAAGCGACTGAACTTGGCTATGGCAGCATACCTGGCTCCAACCCGGACGGAGTGGATGTTGAGAAGATAGTCTTGCAAGGGGCGATACATTTAGGCGAACTCCGCAAGTATGCCTTTCCAACAGAAAAAGGAGAGGCTGAAGATCGTGATAAGGCTGCCCGCACCGCACTGGCCGCTTTGGCGTTATGGAGCGTCCACGCCACGGCCACCGATAGCCTGTCGCTTCGTTCGGGATGTGATCTTACTTACACCGAAATGAACTGGTTGGTTCGCTACGGGGGTGGTCGTGATGAAGCCATTACTCTCGATAACACAACCGCAATGACCATTCTCACCGAAGCCATTGCAGCACTGAAACAGTATGATCTGGCCTGGAATACCAAACCCATTAACCTGGTGGCTTCTAAAACCATACTCGAAATGGCATGCCGCTCCAGATAAGGAATGAATATGGCTGTAGTTGCCTTTGAAATCGAGTTTTTAGGGCCTGTGTTTCTATCCGATCCTACACATCCGGGCCGGGCGGAGTGGCCTCCTTCACCGGCCCGGGTATACGCCGCCCTGATAGCCGCTGTCTGTGAACATGAACTGGGAGCAGCGGTATTGGCGGCCGTACGCACTCTGGAACAAACCCCGCCGGCTATAACGGCCTCTGACGCACATTACTACGCGCCTCACTCAGTAATGGTGCCGGTGTCCTACTCGCCTTCTTATCCCTTCGACCGTAGCCAATACAGACCGCAATCGACGTGTGAAATATCGCCTGTCTCACCACATGTTGTATATCACTGGCCGATTCCTGATTCAGTCATGCGGGATTTAACCCCGGCGGTTGAGCATCTTACTGCTGTCGGTCGGGGCGAGAGTCTGGTCATTGGGCGAGTGCTTGAACCCGGTTCGGTTCCGCCACCTAACTGGATCCCAGACCCTGGCGGGTGGCTGCCCATAAGAGTACCCGGAATCGGTCGTTTCGACACATTAGAACGGGATTTTCAAGCAGGACGAGCCACAGTTGAACTGGATTTATGCCACCCTTACCGCCATCTCGAAGCGCAGTGTGACGATGCCCATTTCAAACCGAGGTGGGATGAATTGCTGGTTTTACGCCTGAATGCTATGGCTGATATTAGAAGCGCGGCACTGCTTACTGACGCGTTGCGACTAGCCGTTTTGTCTGTGCTAGGGGATAACGCACATCCACAGATACACGGTCATGCCGGGCGGCATCATGTTGCTTGGTCGGCCCTGCCGGATGTAGGCCATCCTCATGCTGATGGGCATCTCACCGGTGTTGGTGTCTGGTTGCCGTGCGAACTGGAGTCTGAAGCCAATCAGCAACTCCGATTAGCGTTAACCACTGTGCGGGAGATCAGCTACAGGGGGCGTCGCTTGCCGGTGGAGATTCCCCGTCAGGCATTGGTTGCACTCAAACGCAGCACCTGGGCACGACCGGCCAAAATTTGGGCGAGTGCCACACCGGTGGTGTTCGACCACCGTATAAGCCGCGAGGAAGAAGCCGACACGATAATGGCCAAAACCATACGCAGGGCCGGTTATCCACTGCCGTTGCGGGTCAATGTTCATTCAGTACCTGCCTTGAAAGGCGGTGCTCACGCCGGTGAAACCCGGTGTCGGCGCAGCACAAACCCACGCCGTCACGCCATAGTGGAGTTTGATAAACCCATACACGGCCCCTTGCTGGTAGGTGCCGAACGCTATTTTGGGCTGGGTTTTTTCAAGCCCATCGACCTTTAGGAGGATTTACGCCGATGTCTCAATCGCTTTGGTCTCATGGCCAACTGGATTTGTTTTCGTCCGATCACAATCCGCCGCCACGGTCGGTAGAAACACCTGAAATACGGTCAGGCTTTGAAGCCTGGTATCAAAGTTTGCGTTTACATTCCCCTTATCCTTGGCAGTCTCGTTTAGCCCGCCAACTGGCCGAAGGAAAATGGCCTAACACGTTGAGCATACCCACAGGCTCCGGCAAAACCACCGTACTGGATATCTGGGCTTGGGCCTATATTTCGAAACTACCCCACATTCCAAGACGGGTCTATTGGTGTGTGGATCGTCGTTTGGTAGTCGATTCAGTGGCATTGATGGCAGACACCTTGAAACAGGTCATACCGGAATTACAAACCGATACGCTACGCGGCGGTCAGGGTAATTTGGGTGATCTGGGTTTGGTTGACCCTTCAAAGCCTGCCGTCATCCCCACCACCATTGACCAACTCGGTTCACGGTTGCTGTTCCGTGCTTATGGCAGTTCGCACTGGGTAGCCCCGATACATGCCGGTTTGGTAGGACAAGATGCCCTGATCGTGCTGGATGAAGCCCATTTGTCTGAGCCATTTACCGCCACACTGGAATCGCTGCAACGGCAACGCCTAAACACACTTGGTTTGCCCTGGCGTTGTCTGTATCTAACCGCAACACCACGCACAACGGGTGATTTTGATCTAAACGAAGCCGATTACGCTCATCCCGAACTGACCCGGCGCATCGCCCGTCCGAAACTCACCCTACTGGTAGACTGCAAACCAGATTTGATTTCGGTTTTGGTTGAACAGGCACTCGTATTGCGCCAAGAGGGGGCCGCTGTAGTGGCGGTTGTCGTCAACACAGTGGCCACAGCCCGTGCCGTGTTCGACACACTGGCTCAGAAAGGAGAGGCCTGCTTGCTCACAGGTCGCATCCGTGAAACAGACCGCAGCATGATTCTGAGCGAGTATCTGCCACGCATACTGGCTGGCAGTCGTGTCGCACAAGGCCGTGACCCGCTTTTTGTTGTGGCCACCCAAACGATAGAAGTTGGTGCCGACCTTGATTTTGACGCCTTGGTGAGTGAGTGTGCTGCGTTCTCGGCACTGCGCCAGCGATTAGGGCGACTGAATCGAACGGGCACACTAGACTCCGCATCAGCGGTCGTTGTCGCGTGTACGGATAAAAAAGATCCCATTTACGGTAGCGACAGCAAAAATGCCTGGGACTGGCTGCTAAAAAACGCAAGCAAAATCGGAAAAATCAGGCAAATCGACCTGTCGGCCAAAGCACTCCAAAACAAGAGTCTGCCCGAAGAAGAACGGCCCGATTTCCCACTGTTCGGTGATGCTGATTTAGCCGTACTGGCTCAAACCAGTCATCCCCGTACCGTTGATATTTCACCCTGGTTGCACGGCTACCGTCATCGTGCCGACGTGGGGGTGGTGTGGCGGGCTGATCTGGATGGCCCAGGTCGCGACTGGCCCTTGATTGTGGAGGTCATTCCGCCGTTGATGGCAGAGACGCTGGTTTTGCCACAGTATGAACTGGAACGCTGGCTGGAAACGCTACAACCCAAGGCTGAAATCGGTTTGTGGGATGGTGACGAATTAACGGTAGTCGCTGCCGCTGCCGCTCGTCTGAAACCCGGCATCACCGTCATTTTGCCCGCAGACTACGGTGGCTGTGACCGATGGGGTTGGGCACCGGACGATTCAACCCCGGTTACAGATCAGGCTGACACCTCGCAACGCGTGCGGCTACACCCCGCTTTTCAGGCAAACGCGAGAGAGTTACTGCATGCCTACGCGGATGAAGACCAGGATTTAGATGAACGAGGATTGCTGGAGCAGTTAAATATCACCCCAAGTGGCAGTTGGCAGATTATTGATTACCCCGGCGGGTTGTTGATTCGATTAGGGGCTCCGATTCCCGAACAGGTGGCGGGAGTTACCGTAACTTTAAATGAACACCTAAAAGGAACTGCCCAGTACGCCCGCCATATAACACCGCCTGAATTGGCCGACCATCTGGTTCAAGCCGTAGAGCGGGCTGCA
The DNA here is from genome assembly GCA_051007495.1 of Methylococcaceae bacterium. Classification (GTDB taxonomy): domain Bacteria; phylum Pseudomonadota; class Gammaproteobacteria; order Methylococcales; family Methylococcaceae; genus CAIVXW01. Next base: position 56,206 of record JBPCSC010000478.1, read on the forward strand.
CTTTGGCACGACGTGGGCAAACGTGATCGACGTTTCCAGCGGATGCTGGGCACAGACGGCCAAGTTCCTCTGGCCAAATCTATTACCCGAACCCGGGAACAAGCCCATCAAGCCAGGCAGTTATCCGGTTTGCCATCGGGTTGGCGACATGAAATAGCCAGTGCCGCTGTCGTCAAGCGTAGTGATCTCATCCGCTATCTGATTGGCTGTCATCATGGACGAGGCCGCTGCTGGTTGCCGGCATTGCCCGATCCAGAACTATGGCAAAAAGCGGATGGACTCAACTGGCCCGCCCTGTACGCACAGTTGACTGCCCACTTCGACCCTTGGGGATTGGCCTATCTGGAAGCATTGGTCAGGTTGGCTGATTGGGTTGAATCCCGCCAAGAGGCGGAAGGCCGGAGAAACACCGCATGATCGAACTGACCGGATTGCGGATCAACAATGCTCAGGCGGTATTCGCTGCCTATGGTTTAACCAGAGTACTGTCGGAGCGCGGGTTAAGCGTTCGCCTGGAATGGCGCGTCAGCGACCACCGGGCCGTACTCAGTGGATGCGACTGGGAGACGTTAAAAGCACATCTTGCTGAGCATCTGAAAGGGCGAGAACAAGCCGTTGAACTGAACTGGGCGGATGCGATCAAGAAATTTCCCAGAGAGCGTTACCGGGAATTGATGCAAAGCAGTGATGCTAAAACCCGCAAATGGCTGGAAGCCTATTGGCATGAACCTCTAACTCATCCCAGATCGGGCCAAAAAAGAGAACTAGCACTGGCTCAAACCCGCCTGGATATGATGGCTGGCCCGGTCAGGCTCTTTTCTGGAATCAGAAAAACCATTCTTGAGTTGCAAAAAAAAGATCTGGATGCGGAACTGACAAAAACCTTGTTGCAGGCCTGGATCAATACCGATGAGTGCTTTAACCCGGGTTGGGATTGGGGTGCGGTCAAAGCAGGTGCCAGCATCAGTGGTGGCAAACCGCCCGATAAAACACCCGCACGCGGTGTTATGGCCGCCGTCTGGCTGGCTTTTGAAGCGTTACCCTGGTTTCCGTCACGCTGGCTAACCCACAAAAAATCGGCAAACGAAGTGTCTTGGGTCATTCCACACCTTGCGGTTTCTGCTGCCGGTATTGAGTCGATGTTGTTGGCTCAGCAGGGATTGAGCGTATCAGAGTTACACGCTCAGAACTGGTCTCACTGGGTGGCCTGTATCGCGAAGAATGGCGAATACGGGTATCTTTTACCGGCAGCGCGAACCCTAAGCACCACTCAAAACACAGCAAGTCCGCAAGCGGGTGCACGCAGCGTTCTCTAAAGATTAAGGACGGGTTCGCGTTTTACAGCAAGCGGAAGTAAGCTGCACTGGCTGGACGGAAATAGTGTTACTTCGCCCCCTTCGGGGGGCGACGCGTTGAAGGGCCTCGCTCATGGCGTCGGGCAAGCGGCTGGCTCGTTACTTCGCCCCCTCCGGGGGGCGACGCGTTGAAGGATCAACCTGCCTGCATGGGCCATTTAATAACCGGGTTACTTCGCCCCCTTCGGGGGGCGACGCGTTGAAGGGCCTTCGATGCACCGGTTCTGGCTGATGGCACTGAGTTACTT
>JBPCSC010000479.1:0-9256 GCA_051007495.1 Methylococcaceae bacterium
GATCGAAGCCGGTGTCGGTGGAGGTGGCCTGTACTTGCTATGGCGATTCTGTGATTATCTGCATGTACACGTCAATCCAGGCAAAAGCACCACCTTTACCGTGTTCTATTCCGTGCAGGATCACATTGATCCGGAAGCAGAAAAAAGCTTCCAGTTTACTTTTGCAACATCTATTTTCAATAAGGTAACCGATAATGAGCACATACCAGTTTAAAGGCGTATTGTCTGCTGAGAGTCAAGACGAATTCAAGCAGATGGTGGAAGCCGCCAAATCAGGCTCGTCCATACGTTTGGATTTTTGCAAGGTGGATCGCATTAACTCTATGGGAATTGCCTTGCTGCTCAAGGCATTAAAGGAACTCAAGCAAGGGGGCAAGGCGGTAGAAATAACCGGGGCGAATGAAATGATCCTGGTTTCATTTAAAATGATGGGTATCAATTCATGGGCGACCCTGGCTTGATACTAGCCAACGACAGGTGTCTGGATTGATTCAGGTGTCTGGATTGATTCCTGATCTTGGGCGGCTCGATATTCGAGTAACAAGATTGAAGTATGATTTTCTGATTCATATCGATGGAATAACATGTTGAACGATAATTTGCTGTCACCTTCTGATATCCCTATAGGTATCCCGTTGCCATGGTCTATTGCCGATGGCAACGGTCGGTTGTTGTTACATAAAGGGTATGTGATTGCCCGGCAAATCACTGTCAACAGTCTTTTTGCCAGTTGTGTATGTCAGATCATGCCTGAAGATGAGGAAGAGGAACTCCAGAAGAACCAGGATTCGGAGCCCGATTCGTCACGTTTTCCCTTGGACGATCTCATTGATTTGGCCAACAGGCTTAAGTCCTGTTTTGATCAGCCTGAGTCCTGTGGGGATTTTCCGGGTACGGTTTCGGCTTTGGCTTCAGAACTACAACGGATAGTAGTGATGGATACCGACATGGCCATGGGGTTTATATTTCTTAAAACCCCGATAGAGAAAAAAATCAAGCAGACCCTGGATAATGCCATCATCTGCGAAGCGGTCGGAAATTCAATGCGTATGACCACTGCTGCGAGGCGTACGCTGGTTTCTGCTGTTCTGACTTTGGGTTTAACGGCCAATCTTCCCGATTCTCAGGATGGTATACCCGGTTTGATCTCAGTGTTTGCCGGCCAACGTCTCAGGCAACTGGGTGTAACAGAGCCTGACTGGCTAAATGCCGTTGCTCAATTCCATGAACTCAAGCAGGACAGTCAGCAGCCGCTGGGTTTGTCATTGGACTGCCAGGGACTGGAAACCCGACTCATCTACCTGGCCAGCAGTTATACCGACAGCCTGGCTTCCATGAGTAAAAGCGAATCCATGGCTTCCTATCAGGTTATGAGGGATATATTCATGGAGAGTGGGCGAGGTCGTGATCCGGTACTCGGGGGTTATTTCATTAAAGCGTTGGGTTCATATCCTGTCGGTTGTCGGGTAGAATTGCAAAATGGTGAAACAGGAGTCGTCATCCGTCGCAACAGCAGTCTGAATAACCCACTGGTGATGATCCTGACCAATTCTGACAAACAAAAACTGAGAATCCCCATGAAACGGGATACAAATATTCATGCCTACAGGATATCGTCCATCATCAATTCAGATGCTGCGGAACCTTTGGATCCTTATTTGCTGTGGGGCTATTTACCACTAAAATCGCATGGCTAAATCGAAGTTGATGGCTTCACGTTCCGATAATCACACTGGCCTTGCAAGACCTGATGATAAAGGGAACGTTGAAAAAAATGGCAATAATGGCAAAGCACTGAAAACGCCGGATGGTCTGTTTTTGCTTACAGGCTTGTCTTCAGTTGCCTTGTTTGCAGGAAGTGCTTCCGGGTATATGGAAGAGTATTGGGTTTATCTCGCAGAGGCCGGGTATCTTTACCTGCTTTATCATACATACCGAACAGTCGTAACCCGTATGGGGCGGCCATTAACGCGCACCGATACTGTGCTGAATGACTGGGTGCATCGCGCTAAGGATGGCAGTCGTTTCACCAAACCAAACATACCGGTAAAAGACTGGACATCCACCGATAACGCACTGAATGATCTGGCCGACACATACAATCAATTACTGAGCGCGGTTGAAGCGCGTACTCAGTCTTTTCGTAACGAGACGGGTTCATTAGGCCGCTCACTCGAGGGTTTGAAGCAGTCTATAGACGAACAGGCCCAACTCAGTGAAATCATGCTGTTCGCCAGCGGACATTCTTCGCAGGTCACCAAAGATCTGGGTGATACGGCTCAACTGGTTTCTGATGATACGTCTGCACATAATTCGGCAGTGGAAAACTCCTGCGAAGAAATGAACGCGATCAACAGAAAAATTGGCGAAGTCTCTGCCCACCTTGAAGCATTCTCCAATACTGTAGGAATACTCAGTGCCCAAACCGGCAACATAATGGGTATCGTGCAATTCATCAATGATATTTCCGATCAAACCAATCTGCTCGCACTGAATGCCGCGATAGAAGCGGCACGGGCCGGCGCTCAAGGGCGTGGTTTTGCGGTTGTGGCTGAAGAAGTCAGAAAACTGGCTGAACGGGTTAAAAGTGCGACGTATGAAATCGGTAAGAGTATCGACGACGTGGCCAGCCAGGTGGAGCATATTCGCAAAGGCAACCACATGATCAGTCAAGAGATGGAAAGAACCCGGGATATCGTAGACAGAACCTCGGATCGCTTCCAAAACATGGTGGCTGATTATCAGGTCACTGGCCAGCGGTTGATGATGATTTCCATCTCGATACGGGAATTACAGGAAAACAACGAGGAAATTCACAACAAGATGAATGAGTTAAATACTCTTACCCAGCGTTCTGACCTCGCTACCACCGATGCCGTAGCCATTTATTCCCGCCTTAAAGACCTGCACGAATAGTAAGTACCCAAGTACTTCAGTCCTTCTGCTCCACCAAGCGGGCAAACTGCAAACCAAACTCAAACAGCATCCATATAGGTACAGCCAGCAGAGTTTGAGATACCACATCCGGCGGGGTAAGAATCATCCCTATGACAAAACTCAGCACGATGATGTGTGAGCGTTTCTCCGCCAGTTGAGTCCGGGTAACCACTCCACTCCAGACCATAAGAATAGTCAGAATCGGAACCTCGAAAGCCGCCCCAAAGGCAAAAAACATCCCCAATACAAAATCAAGATAGCGGCTAATGTCGGTTTGCACCGTAACACCTTCAGGGGCCACCGTAGAGAAAAACCCGAACATAACGGGAAATACCAAAAAATAGGCGAAGGCTATTCCGGTATAAAACAAAATAATGCTGGAGAGTATTAGCGGAAAAACCAGCCGTTGTTCATGGTGATATAAACCGGGTGCGACAAACGCCCAGGCTTGATAAAACACATAAGGCAAACCCAGCAACACAGCCATAAACCCCGACAGTTTGAATGGCGCGAAAAAGGGTGATGCCACATCAATGGCAATCATCTTTGAGCCTTCCGGCATGTGCCGTAACAACGGCACGGCCAGATAGCTATACAATTCGTTGGCAAAGAACGAAAGCCCGACAAACAATATGAATAACACCAACAGAGTACGCAGCATCCTGTCTCGTAGTTCAGCCAGATGCTTGATGAAAGGAAGCCCTGAATCCGGCACTTCATTCTTGATGTTCATGTTTCCCTCCCTCGCGGTTCTCTGAGTGTTGATCTGGTTCTTTTAAGGTTTCATTCAATAACCGTTTCTGTTCCTGCAAAGTCTGCTTTAATTCCTGCAATTCCAGTTCGCGGCTGATTTGATCGCGTGCAGACGATGCTACTCCCTGAATCTTGCGAATAACTGCAAACACCTCCCGTACCAATCCCGGTAACTTCTCTGGCCCAAACACCAAAAGTGCAACCAGCGAAACCAGAACCAGTTCCCAAAACCCAATTTCAAACATGGTGTCGCATCACTTAAGTTTGGGATCGCCGTCTTCAGTCGTGTCCTTATGGCCAGGGGATTCCACCTTGGCCGTATCGGATTCGTTCATGGCATTGCGGAAGCTCTTGATGGCACTCCCCAAATCACTTCCTATGTTACGTAACCGCTGAGTACCAAACAGCACCAGCACGATTAAAAAAATGAGCAACAGCTCTGAAACACCTAAACCCATGACTAACCCCTTTGGTTGGCAAAAATATAAATTATTGCGTGGGTTGGTTGTCCAACCCGCGCCGGACAATGCTACAAAACCTCACCCGTTACCACAAGCGAGTAGCGGGTGTCAGCTATGTCGCCGTTCCTCTCAACATGAGCCATTCTTCTGTTATGACGAAAAAAAACAGGTCACAACCCGCCTCAAATCGATTTTCACGTTGCATACTGACGATTACGCTTTGCATCATCGCGAGCTATCTTTTCTGGCCAGTAGTCGCCAGCCCTTATGGCAGCAAGCCTTCCACACCCCCAACCAATCGTCTATCCAGCATACCGGTCACGACAGCCAAGGTGGTACAGGGCGACCTCCCCATGCACCTGACCGGTTTGGGTACGGTCACGCCACTGCACATGGTAACGGTAAAATCGCGGGTAGAGGGAGAGTTGTTGCGGGTTTCTTATACTGAAGGTCAGCGTGTACACAAGGGGGATCTGCTGGCTGAGATCGACCCCAGACCCTATTCCGCCCAGTTGATGCAGAACGAAGGACAACTGGCCCGTGATCAGGCTTTGCTTGAAAACGCCAAGGTAGACTGGCAACGCTATCGAGACCTGTTGGGCAAAGATTCCATTGCGGCTCAGCAAGTTGCCACGCAGAAAGCATTGGTTGCCCAGTATCAGGCGGCCATTCAGATGGATCAAGGCCAGATAGCAGCCACTCGTTTGCAACTGGACTACAGCCGTATCACCGCACCGATCAGCGGGCGGGTGGGTTTACGCAAGGTCGACCCCGGCAATATCGTACGTGCCGGTGATGCCGAGGGCTTGGTCGTCATCACGCAGACCACCCCCATCAGCGTACTGTTTACCTTGCCCGAAGATCGCTTGCCCGCACTGCTGGATGGAATGCGTAAAACCCCAAAACTTACGGTAGAAGCGAGAGACCGCAGTGCAACCCAAGTGCTGGCCACCGGCCAATTATTGGCGGTCGATAACCAGATCGACCCGGCCACCGGCACCATCCGCCTCAAGGCCGTATTTCCTAACACCGATGAAAACCTGTTTGCCAACCAGTTTGTCAATGTGCAACTGAATTTGGCTCCTCTGCGTGATGTGCCCATTATTCCAGCGGCGGCACTGGTGCATGGTGCCAGTGGTGATTTCGTCTACATAGCCACTGCCGAAGGCAAGGCCCGGATGCAGTCGGTCACGCCCGGTGCCAGAGACGGTGAACGAATAACTGTGCTGGACGGATTAAAAGCAGGTGATGACATTATCGTCGAAGGCATGGATCGTCTTAGAGAGGGTTCGTCGATCAGCATCATTCGGGCACAAACCACCCCTTCGGTTCCGGCCTCCTGACACACGGCCTATTGCCATGAACCTTTCCCGTCCCTTCATACGCCGCCCCGTCGCCACCACGTTATTAATGACAGCCTTGCTGCTGGTCGGTGTGCTGGCTTACCGGATACTTCCGGTTTCGGCACTTCCTCAGGTGGATTACCCCACACTCCAACTATTGACGTTCTATCCCGGGGCCAGTCCCGATGTCATGGCCACCACCGTGACCACCCCTCTGGAGCGGCAACTGGGTCAGATAGCTGGGCTCACCGAAATGTCTTCTACCAGTTCGGCGGGTGTATCGGTCATTGTTTTACGATTCAAGCTGGGCCTGGAACTGGACATCGCCGAACAAGAAGTACAAGCCGCCATCACCGCAACCCAGGCATTACTGCCCAATGAACTGCCGTCTCCGCCCATTTACAACAAGGTTAATCCGGCGGATGCACCGATACTCAGTTTGGCTTTGCTCAGTTCCAACCAGCCACTGACTGCCGCCCAGAAACTGGCCGACACCCGGTTAGTACAGAAACTATCCCGAATTCCGGGTGTGGGTTTGGTCAAACTCAGCGGTGGGCAGCGACCGGCCATAAGGGTTAAGGCCAATCCTGGTGTACTGGCTGCCTACCGTTTGAGCCTGGAAGATGTACGCGGATCCATCGTCGCGGCCAGCGTTAAGCAACCTAAAGGATCAGTTGAAACCGCCACCCGCACGGCCACACTCAACGCCAATGACCAACTGGAACACGCAGACGAATTTGCACAAATCGTGGTGGCCTGGCGCGACGGAAGACCGGTACGATTGGCCGACGTGGCCACCGTGGTGGAAGATGTGGAGAACCCTGATTTAGCCGCCTGGGCCAATCGTTCACCGGCACTCCTGATTGATATTCAGCGACAACCCGGCAGTAACGTCATTGAGGTGGTAGACAGAATCAACCGTCTGTTGCCTGAACTCAGAACCGAATTACCGGCTTCGTTCGAGTTAATCACGCTCACCGATCGCACCCATTCGATCAGGGCTTCCATACGCGCCGTGCAGGGGGAACTGGCGGTCTCCATAGCCTTGGTCATACTGGTGATATTTATTTTTCTGAGAAATATCCGGGCCACCAGCATACCGGTGGTGGTCGTGCCCTTGTCTTTGGTGGGTACCTTTGCCGCAATGTACCTGGCCGGGTTCAGCATCAATAACCTCACACTTATGGCCTTAACGGTAGCCACCGGGTTTGTGGTGGACGATGCCATTGTCGTTATCGAAAACATAGCCCGTCATATTGAACAAGGCGAAACTCCGCTGGAAGCCGCCTTGCGAGGTTCAAAACAAATCGGCTTTACCATCATATCGTTGACCCTCTCGCTGGTGGCGGTATTGATCCCGTTGCTGTTTATGGGGGATGTGGTGGGGCAACTGTTTCGAGAGTTTGCCGTGACCCTGGCCGTGGCCATCCTGATTTCAGCTTTGATCTCACTGACGCTCACCCCGATGATGTGCGCCCGAATTTTGAGTGGCGAGGGCATGAGCCGACAGAATCGGCTGTTTGAAGGCATGATAGCCGGCTATGCCTGGCTGCTTGATCGGGTGCTGAATCATCGTCGCCTAACCTTGATGGTGGCGGTGTTGACGCTCATGCTGACCATACTGACGTACTGGAGCGCACCCAAAGGATTTTTCCCCGTACAAGATACCGGGTTGATTCAAGTAACGACCACCGCCCCGACCGGCATTTCTTTTGAGGCGATGAGTCAGCGACAACAGCAAGTGGTTGAGTTCATACTGAAAGAACCCAGCGTAGAGAATGTCACCTCATTTGTGGGCGTAGATGGCGTGAACGACACACTAAATCAAGCGCGTGTGCTGATTACCTTAAAACCTCATGGCGAGAGAACGGCCTCCCTGGAAGCGATACGCATACGCTTAAAACAAACCTTGGCGGAGCGGCTTCCGGCCATGCGTGTCGATCTGCAAGCGGTGCAGGACTTAAGCCTGGAAACCCGGAAAAGCCGGTCGCGGTACCGATTCACGCTGAGCACCGCCCAAACAGGCGAACTTGCACTCTGGACTCAAAAACTGCTGGAACGTCTGGAAACTCGCCCCGAGTTGCGGGACGTAGCGAGCAATCTGGATGACAGCGGGCGAGAAGCCTACATAGACATAGACCGTACCGCCGCCGCCCGACTAGGGGTTTCCGTCGCGGCGATAAACAACACCTTATATGATGCCTACGGTCACCGTCTCATCGCCACGCTGTACACCCAGTCCAGCCAATACCGAGTGGTATTGGAGGCCGGCATACAATCAGATCTGAACGGGCCTCTACGACTGGCCGAATTGCGTATCCCTTCCAGCCTGGGCACACAAGTGCCGCTCACCAGTATGGCTCGCCTGTCGGAGCGTTCTGCTGCGGGCTCCATTCATCATCTGGCCCAATTTCCATCGGCCACAGTGTCATTCGATTTGGCCCAAGGCTACACATTGGAAGATGCGATAAACCTGATTGAACACACCGCAACCGACCTCGGCATGCCGGCCTCGGTGCGTACCGAGTTTCACGGCACGGCCCAGGCGTTCCAGGAATCTTTAAGCAACACCGTTTGGCTGATACTGGCGGCCATCATCACCGTGTATATCGTGTTGGGCGTGTTATACGAGAGCTTCATTCATCCCTTAACCATACTCTCCACCTTACCCTCTGCCGGCCTGGGTGCCTTGCTGGCTTTGCGACTGGCGAATACCGAACTGGGCATAGTGGCGGTAATAGGCATTATTCTGCTCATCGGTATCGTTAAAAAGAACGCCATCATGATGATTGACTTCGCGCTTGAAGCCGAACGCAGCCAGAAGCTTCAACCTGAGGCCGCCATACGCGCCGCCTGTTTACTGCGTTTTCGTCCCATACTCATGACCACCCTGGCCGCCCTACTGGGTGCTTTGCCGCTGATGCTGGGCACAGGAGCAGGCTCCGAACTGCGCCACCCTTTAGGCTTGACCTTGGTCGGTGGTTTGCTGCTCAGCCAATTACTGACCCTGTTCACAACCCCTGTGATTTATCTGAGCTTTAGTCGCCTGGAGCACCGAAAAGGCCGATGAATTTGAACCCGGAAGGTTTATTACTTCACGCGATTCATGGTGAATAAGAAAAAGGAAACAAAGGCAAGGGACGCCCGGATTACCCGCTTTAAGTCATTTTGATCTGGAAATGTTTAGAGTTATACTGAAAAAATACAAAGTTTGAATAAAAACATGTATGCCTGCCTTGGCTTTTAATTCCTCGAATAGCACACCGTCTGGTAAAACCCACCCTCCCGTTCAGTCGCGCCGAGCATCGCAGGTTTTGGCGGTACTAGTAAACCGAGAAGCGCAGGGAGAAGCGTCGGGTGCGGAAACCCGATTCAATAAAGATTTCCGCGTAGCGACTTCTTACCCTGATCAGGGGGTATAACGCGACTTAAGTAAAAGTTTTTATTGTGGTGATGTTTAGTATAACTCTGAAATTAACTGGCTTGAAGGCCTGGATGTTAGAAGCCGGGAATCTCTGGTGGATAATGGATATATCCAGGCGGGATGAGGCTTAAGACTTATATCCACACCGACCATCAAAAACTCCTCGCCACCGAATTGTAGGTGCGAATTAACGCTGCATTGTAGGTGCGAATTCATTCGCACCCGAGCAAACAAAAGAACGAGCACACAAAAGCACACCCAGTGCGCCAGGATAAGCTGGCAAGAGATTGGAGGTGAAAGTCCTCTATCCGGAAAGGCGTAGCGAGCCACCGGACCCC
>JBPCSC010000480.1:0-6626 GCA_051007495.1 Methylococcaceae bacterium
GACCCAGACGCAATTGGAGTGCTGGACAGACCGGGTATTGGAGGCACGCACACTCGACACCGTATTCAACGATTCTTCTGAGTCTGTGGAATGAGTTTGATCGGATGCCAAACACCACAGACAAACCACCCGAAAAACGGGTGGGTAAAACCCGCAAACCTCGCCAAAACGAGTACGCGATATCCGAGCGTGTAAACGAATAGCCGATGGCGTAACCCACCACAACACAGGCCTACTTGACGCTGCAATTCGCTCTTATTTCAACAATTAAAAATCCCCAGGCAACAAGAAAGGCCACTCCGCCTGCCGGGGTTATCAGGCCCAGTGCCTTAATACCGGTTAATGCCAGCGCGTAAAGACTGCCTGAAAACAAAACAATACCGGCCTGCATGATCCAGCCAGCCAGTATGAGTTTGCGAGGGTTTGGTATCTGGCCGACGATGACAGCAATTAACCCCAACCCTAAAGCATGCCACATCTGGTACTCAACCGCCGTGTGGAAAATACCCATCTGATAGTCGTTGAATATCCCCTTCAGGGCGTGCGCCCCGAAGGCCCCGGCCGCGACGGCGAGTAAAGCATCCACCGCGGCGAGTAACAGCAAAACTTGATGTGGCATCAGACTGTTATTTTCGACTTGAGATACGGAATGATTTCCTCCAGCGGAATAATTACCGCCTCACTGTCCTGTCGGCCTTTATATTCAGCCTGGCCGGTTTCCAGCAATCGATCACTGAGGACTATGCGGTGAGGAATGCCAATGAGTTCCAGATCAGCAAACATCACACCGGGGCGTATCTTGCGGTCATCGAATAACACGCTGATACCCGCTTGCTGCAAGCGTTGGTAAACGTGTTCAGATGCCTCTTGCAGACGATCAGAAGTGTGCATGTTGATGGGGGCCAGAGCCACCAGAAACGGAGCCAAAGCGTCAGACCAAACGATGCCACGGGGATCATGGTTTTGCTCTATGGCCGCCGCCACCACTCGTGACACGCCAATTCCGTAACACCCCATCATCAGCACCTGATGCTCGCCTTGCTCATCCAGTACCGTAGCCTGCATGGCTTGACTGTATTTGCTGCCCAACTGGAAGATGTGCCCTACTTCAATCCCTCTGGCGATATTCAGCCGACCCTGTCCGTCCGGGCTTAAATCCCCCTCAACCACTTGCCTGAGATCGGCTACCGTTTCGGGTAATGCCTGGTCGCGGTTCCAGTTGACGTTGCGGTAATGGTATCCATCACGATTGGCACCACAGACAAAATTAACCAGGGTGGCGGCTGAGCGGTCGATGATGACAGGAATCTCAAGACCGACAGGGCCGAGAGAGCCTGGCTGGCATCCGGCCACGGCCTGAATTTCCTCCGGCGTGGCAAACTGCAACGGTGAGGCGATGGCATCAAGCTTTGTGGCTTTCACCGGGTTGAGTTCGTGATCGCCTCGCAATAACACCGCTACGACTCCACCTGTGCGCCCCCTGACCATCAAGGTTTTGAGGCAACGAGTCGGTTCAACCTGCATGAAGCGGCTGATCTCCTCTATGCTGTGTTGCCCGGGCGTTTCAACCAGAGCCTGTTCAGCCATAGGTTCTTCCGGTGAATGCACCGCGACTGCCTCCGCCATTTCGACGTTAGCGGCGTAAGCACTTTGATCTGAAAAGGCAATGGCGTCTTCACCGGATGACGCCAAAACATGAAATTCATGAGAAACACTGCCGCCTATGGCACCGGTATCCGCCAACACGGCGCGAAACTCCAAACCCAAACGTTCGAAAATGGCACTGTAGGCCCCATACATACGCTGGTAGGTCTCTTCGAGTGAGGCCGTATCCAGATGAAAGGAATAGGCATCCTTCATCAGAAACTCACGCGCTCTCATGACCCCGAAACGTGGGCGAACTTCATCACGGAATTTGGTTTGTATCTGGTAGTAATTAACCGGAAGCTGACGGTAGCTTTTGATTTCATTCCGTACCAGATCGGTGATGATTTCCTCATGGGTGGGACCCAGGCAGAATGACCGCTGATGGCGATCTTTGAAGCGGCACAATTCAGGGCCGAACTGATCCCAACGGCCTGATTCCTCCCACAGTTCAGCCGGTTGCACCACAGGCATGGATACCTCCAGGGCACCGGCAGCGTCCATTTCTTCTCTGACTACGGCTTCAACTCGCCGCAGCACCCTAAGCCCCAGCGGCAACCAGGCATAAAGCCCAGCGGCCAGTCTGCGGATCAAACCGGCTCTAAGCATCAATTGATGGCTGATGATTTCTGCGTCGGCGGGGGTTTCTTTCAAGGTGTTAAGGGGAAATTGGCTGGTTCGCATAGTGGGTGTTCTGTGGGTTAAAAAAAGAACAGGCATTTTAACGATTTGCAGGCAATAGCGTGAACGCTATCCTGCACGGATAACCACTCACCATTCACCACGACACCATCATGATTTCGCGTATCTCCATACGGCGTCCGGTAGCGACGACCTTGCTGACACTGGCCTTGGTATTGGCTGGCTGGGTGGGGTATTGGTGGCTACCCGTCGCTCCTATGCCCAGCGTGGACATTCCCACCGTGGTGGTCGAAACCCGCTTGCCTGGAGCCAGCCCTGAAACCATGGCCGAAACTGTGGCGACACCATTGGAACGCACCCTGGGTCGCATGGCAGGATTATCGGAAATGACTTCCTTCAACAGCCTGGGAGTGAGTCGCATCGCTTTGCAATTTGACTTGAACCGCAGCAGCAACGGGGCATTGCGGGATGTCCAGGCGGCGGTCAATGCAGCCAGCAGCCAGTTGCCGGTCAATCTGCCCTTCGCCCCTACATTCCGCACATACAATCCGGCCGACCAACCCATCATTGAACTGGCACTGATGTCCGATGTGCTGGATCGCGGCCAGCTTTACGATTTGGCCTCTACCGTCATCGCTCAGGATATGGCTCAGGTGGAGGGGGTTGGGTTGGTGGAGGTGGGCGGTAGCTCCCTGCCGGCGGTACGGGTGGAACTCAATCCCTCCGTCATGGCCGCTTATGGTGTGGGGCTGGAAGACGTGAGAGCGGCCATTGTCGCGGGCAATCAACACCTGCCCAAAGGGGCTATCGAAACCCCAGCCCACCGATGGCAAATTGAAGCCAATGACCAGGCTCGCACGGCCCAGGATTACGCGCCGTTGGTTGTGGCCTACCGTAATAATGCCGCCGTGCGTCTGTCTGACCTGGGTACGGTGACGGATTCGGTAGAGAACGTCATGAACGCAGGATTCGCCAACGGCCACCCTGGCGTGGTGCTCAGGGTGTACAAGCAACCAGAGGCCAACATCGTGGCGACGGTCGAGCGAATTCAATCGCTGTTGCCCAGGTTTCGGGCTTCGTTACCAATCGCCGCCGATCTCATCGTACTCATGGAACGCACCCGCACCATCCGCTCTTCACTGAGTGAGGTCGAACACAGCCTGGCCATATCGGTGGCTTTGGTGATGATGGTGGTGTTTCTATTTCTCAGAAATTTTAAAGCCACGTTGATTCCTTCAGTCGCCATTCCGGTTTCCCTCATCGGCAGCCTGGGCGTGATGTATCTGGGTGGCTACTCGCTGGACAACCTATCCCTGATGGCACTAGCCGTGGCGACCGGGTTTGTAGTCGATGATGCGATCGTAGTGCTGGAAAACATAGTACGCCGGATCGAGGCGGGTGAAGCCCCCATTACAGCGGCTTTGCGGGGAACACGAGAAGTCATACCGACGGTCGTGTCCATGAGCCTGTCTTTGCTGGCGGTATTCATCCCCATTCTGTTTATGGGCGGGTTGGTCGGGCGGATGATCTCTGAATTTGCCGTCACGCTAGGGGCTGCGGTCTGTGTTTCCCTGTTGGTTTCCATCACCCTGACACCGATGATGGCTGCACATCTGCTGGAACCGGCCAACCCTGGATCATCCGGGGTTTTCGCTCAACTCGAACACGCTTATCAGTGGCTGCTTAAAGGCTATGATCGCTCCCTGTCCTGGGTATTGTCTCACCGTGCCTGGGTGCTGATATTTCTGCTTCTCACCGTGATCTGCAATGGGTATCTCTACATGGCTATACCCAAGGGATTTTTTCCCATGCAAGACACCGGACGGCTGGTAGGCGGTATGCAGGCCGACCCGAATACGGCTTTTCCTGTGTTGCAAGACAAACTGCGCCAAACCATCCGCCTCATCATGGATGATCCCGATGTCTCCACGGCGGCGGGATTTCTCGGCGGTGGCGGGGCCGGTATCAATGTTTTGTTGAAACCAAAGGAAGAACGTTCGGGCCGCTCGGAACAGGTGCTGGGGCGTATGCGGGAAAAGCTGGCGCAGATTGCCGGGGTGAAGATCATCCTGTTTCCCGCCCAGGATGTCAGGAGCGGAGGGCGTCGCTCCGCGTCCATGTTTCAGTACACGCTGGAGTCGGCCAATCTGGCGGAGCTTCGGTTTTGGACGCGCCAACTGAGCGAGGCTTTATTCAAACGAGCCGAGTTGGTCGATGTGGATTCGGACCTCAAAGAGCAAGGCGAGGAAATCAACCTGGAGGTGAATCGGGATTTCGCCGCCCGCTGGGGCATTAGTCCGTTCGCCATAGATCAAACCTTGAGCAATGCCTACAGCCAACGCATGGTATCCGTCATCTACAATCAGGTGAACCAATATCGGGTGGTGATGGAACTGGATAGAAACGGCTGGAAAACCCCGGACAGCCTGGAGCAACTGCGTGTTCGCGTGCCCCCCACGCCGGATCACCCCGATGCCAGGCAAATACCGCTGACCCAGTTTGCCGATTTCAAACCAGGGCTGGCTCCTCTGGAAGTCAATCATCAGGGTGGAGCCGCAGCCGCTACGGTGTCGTTCAACCTCAAACCCGGAGTGGCATTGTCCGAAGCCACCCGCGTGGTTGAAGATACGCTCAGCCAACTGGGTATGCCGCCTTCTGTACACGGGGCCTTTCAGGGTACGGCACGTACCTTCAAAGAATCACTGGACAGCCAGCCTTGGCTGATTGCCACCGCTTTAATCAGTATCTACATCGTGCTGGGCATGTTGTATGAGAGCTATGTGCATCCCCTGACCATACTGTCCACCTTGCCCTCAGCCGGAATCGGGGCCTTGCTGGCTTTGATGTTGTTTCAAACCGAATTTACTTTGATCGCCATGATTGGCGTGATTTTGCTGGTGGGGATAGTCAAAAAGAACGCCATCATGATGATTGATCTGGCTTTGCGCATAGAACGGCAAACGCACGTTTCACCCCGAGAGGCCATACACGCAGCCTGCCTGACTCGCTTACGCCCCATACTGATGACTACGCTGGCGGCCATCATGGGGGCTTTGCCACTGGCTTTTGGCCAAGGAGATGGGGCGGAGTTGCGTCAGCCTTTAGGCATTTCCATAGTGGGCGGGCTGATGGTCAGCCAGATACTCACTTTGTATACGACACCGGTGGTTTATCTGTACTTTGGAAGATCGGCGCGGAGAAAACCAACCCGCACAGCATGAACACTGGATTGGGCGCATCGGGCGTGTGGATGGGGTATTGCCTTGAAATGACTATTTGCGTACGATAGCGAGCTTTTTCATCCAGGCTCCCACAGGTAATACCATGAAGACCGGCATTCACCCCGCATATAAATCCATAGCCGTGCAATGCAGTTGCGGCAACTCGTTTGAAACCAAATCGACCATAGGTCGTGATCTCAGCGTTGAAGTGTGTTCATCCTGCCACCCGTTCTACACGGGTAAGCAGCGTCTGGTTGACACCGCCGGGCGTGTGGACAAATTCCGCCGCAAGTACGGCAGAAGCTAATCAGCAAAGGCTTGGGCCAAGGAGCCACACCGACGGGGCTTCCCGAATGTGGCTCGAACGCCCTTCAGCCAGTGCCGTGCAGCAAGAGTTCTACATCCTCAATAGTGCCTCCAGGCATGATGCCGTCCTTGCGCCCCACCTGCTTTTTCAATGTCGAAGGCAGCAGACACAATTCCACCCGCACCCCGTCCACCATAAACCCGATTCCCGGCACATGGCCCGCCTGCAAGCCTTGGCCTTGAACGGGTGCTGAGGTTTCCTCAAAAGGTATTCGGGCATCCATTAAGTTGCCCATTACTTCTTCCGGGGTATCCGGAAACAAATAAATCGTGATCGGGCTGTATGCTCCGGCACTGCCATCCAGCACACCACCTACCAACCGGGGTGAGTAGTGCCGCAAAAACTTCATGGCTTCCAGAGCCAGCTGCCTTAATCTCGCTATGTGTTGCGGTTGCACATCGTAGCGGTATAAACGCAAATGCTCCTGCAAGGCCAATTCGATATCTTCATTTCTGGGCATACCTTGTCTAGGGTTAAACCCCAAACGCACAGCGGCCTTGTTGCGTGCGGCTACGCGGTCGTGCATGCCTTCCTCCGCGATCAGGCGGGCTGCTTCCTGGGCGACGCGCCACTTGCCTCTGTATTTCGGATGCATATTCAGAATAACGACTCTATGGGTTTGTCGAGTGAACTGGGCAAGGCTTGTCCGGGTAGGCCGGTCGTAGCGTCGTTGCCGCGATTCAGTTCATCATCCTGGCCGTCTGCGCCCACTCCGCTATCACTGCTTTCACCCTCACCAGGCATGTTCATGC
>JBPCSC010000481.1:0-8232 GCA_051007495.1 Methylococcaceae bacterium
TAGATTGGGCAGAGCTACACCAAAAAGAATTACTGGATGATTGGAGCTTGTGTCAGGCCAAACAACAGCCCAAACCGATTGATCCATTGAAATAAACCGGGAGAAATGCGATGTATTAGGATGTCACTGAAGTTTGTTCAATTACCCCCGTGAATTGTCCGTACAATTTGCGGATGGACTCAGTGGAAATCACAAAAAGACACCCACTTTGTTTTGTTTGTGCTAGACGAAGCATGGACATCTGCTGATGCCGTCCCATTTAATCACCTTGGCCATATCACCCGGTTTTGCGGGATATGACCTGCGTCCCGAGTGCTACGCGCCTGTACGCCCGCATAAATCGACACCGCGTAAGTTGGCATACTTCCAGGCAGTTAATCAGGCTTGTCATTGATTAATACCCAACGCTGCACTGTATGTTCGTGTGTTCCAAACCGCCTGTTTTTTTGCTCTGCCTGCTGTGGTTTTCTGGTGCGACGGCCGATTGGGCCGGTTTGTCCGGCTTTTCGGTCGTCTCTGAAATCAGGGTGGAGCCTTACCGACTGCATCAGTCCATCCGTATTCGCCAGGATATTCTGTCCCGCCCCATTCCACCCAGCGCAACCACACGCGATGCGGTCGAGTGGAATGCCCGACACCTGCTGGAAATACGCACCGAAAGTGGCTCCTTGTTGAGGGGTGACATCCAGTCATCACAAAATGTAGCCACTGCCAGTCCACCGTATCAGCAGGTCGATCTGCTGTACACCTTGCCTGAACACACTCAGCATCTGATGCTTGTGCCAGAATCGGATTGGTCTGGGCCCTTGGGTGTGGTGACGCTGCATCGTGGGGTAGTGGTGAATGATCTGGCCCCGCTCAAAACAGCCGCCCGGTTGACACTGGATGAGGCAAACCCCTGGCTTTCCCATTTCGATCAGCCTGAACTCAGCCGCAACCACAGCGAGCCACGCTCTTATCTTTATGTGGCTCCGCGTGAAATACGCCACGAATTATTGTTACGTTATGCAGATCTGGTGGCCGCCCTGGGCAGCCAGCCCGCTCATCCCGATGATCTAGCCGCCTTGGGGCAGTTACTGGCCTCCAGAAACACCCTCAGCATTGACGGAATCGCCCGCAGTCCTCATCTGGATCGGGTTGAGTGGGTGGCTTATGGCGCGGGCGGGCCAACGCCGCTGGTTCAGGCTCAGGATCAGGATGCCGCCAGCCGGGTACTGGGGGCCGTGCTGGTGTACGCACTGGAAAAACCCGCCGAACGTCTGGAGTTGACCTGGGATATGTTTGGGATCAGTCCACGACGCAATGTGAGCGTATTGTCTGGCCAGGAAGCCCTGGACACTTATGTGACCCGCGCTCATCCCCGACTGGAATGGTCGACCGACGATAGGCCAGGCAGCCTGATGCCTGACATGGCCAGTCAGTACACGCCCGACAATACGGTTGATGCTCAACACCGTCTTCCCGATTCCGAAGGCATCAAAAAACTGGTGCAGACCGTGCTGTACAACACCTATCTGGCATTTCAAATGCCTGATGAAGAACCCGCTTACGACCGACTGGCACTGGGTTTGTCCGGTGATTTGCTGGCCGAAACGTACCGCCAACACCGTCTGACCTGGCTGCAACGCGGCAAGGGAATGGGAGGAGGCGGTGAGGTCGATCAGGTGGAAATAGTGGATAGCCAAATTAAACGCTTCGATCCCAATACTCTGGCGCATGAAGTTGAGGTTCGCTGGATTACCCGAGGCCGTGTAGCGCATTACGGCCATGCGCATACGCGTAACCGCCAGTATCACGCCTACCTCAGCCTGCAACCGGCATCGGATGGACGCTGGAAGATCACCGCTTTGTCAACTCGTGAGGAACCCACTGATGGTTGAAATCAAGGATTTGTATTTCGCATACCCCGATTCGACTTACCGGATGAGTCTGCATCGCTTCCACATCAGGCCGGGCGAGAAACTGGCGTTGACCGGGTTCAGTGGCTCAGGCAAAACCACGCTGCTCAAGCTGATTGCCGGTATTTTGAGCCCGGAGCAAGGCCAGGTGATGGTGGCCGGTACGCATCTGGAGTCGCTCTCTGCGGCCCAGCGCAGAAATTTTCGGATCAGCCAGATGGGCTTTATCTTTCAGGAATTGCAACTGCTGGATTACCTCAGTGTTTTAGACAATATCCTGCATCCTTATCGAATTAACCGCAGTGTGCGTCTGGATTGGGCGGTGCGGGAACGGGCCCGCCAACTGGCCGAACAAACCGGCCTCTCAAACAAGCTAAACCACAAACCCCTGGAACTCTCCCAGGGTGAAAAACAACGGGTCGCGGTGTGCCGCGCCCTGTTACCCATGCCTCGTCTGTTGATCGCCGATGAAGCGACCAGTCATCTTGATCCGGCCAACAAGCGGCACATTCTTGATCTGTTATTTCTGGCGGTTGAGCACTATTCAGCCAGCCTGCTGGTCGTCACTCATGACCACGATTTACTGCCTTATTTTGATCGGGTAGTGGACTTCACGGATTTGGTCAACTGACATGAAACATGATTTCTATTTGGCCGCGCAGTATTTGCTGCACTATCGGGGGCGCACGTTAATTCTGCTCATCTGTGCCAGTCTGATCGGCATACTGCCTTTGCTGTTACGCCATGTGTTGACTCAGGCTGAGCAGGCCATGCTGGCACGGGCCGAAGCGACGCCCTGGCTAATCGGCGCACGGGGCAGCACCGCCGATACCACATTGGCTGCCCTATATTTTCGTGACTCGGCCCCCGCCATCCACTATGCCGAAATCGAACGGGTAGAGCGCACGGGTTGGGCTTTGGCCTTGCCGATACACGCTCGCTACCGCATTCATCAACAGCCACTGCTGGGCATCACACCGGATTATTTTGAGTTTCGCCATCTGGTTCCGGCGGCCGGAAATCTGCCCGGATTTATCGGTGACTGCATTTTGGGTGCTCGGGCGGCGGCGGCCTTGAGGCTTAAAACCGGCGACACGCTAGTCAGTAACCCGGACAATTTTTTTGATCTGGCCGGTTTGGTTCCGTTGAAACTGCACATTACCGGAGTGCTGGCCGCTACGGGTACGGCGGATGATGAAGCCATTTATGTGGATATGAAAACGATCTGGATCATGGAGGGCCTGGGTCATGGCCATGAATCCAGTGCGCCACGCAGCGACACGCCCCGCTCCCCCTTTTCCGGTCTGGGTCAACCGGCCTTACAGCCAACAACCGGGACAGCGGTGGAAATCACCCAAGACAATATCGACTCGTTTCATTTTCACGGCGACATGAATCAGTATCCGGTCACCGCCGTGATTGTGGTTCCTGAAAACGCCCGCGCCGCCACCTTGCTCAGCGGACGATACGTAGACGAAACCGACACGGTGCAACTCACTCGCCCGGTTGGTGTTATCCGCCATCTCATGCACAGCATATTTCGCATCGGGGCTTTGTTTACGGTGGTGTTGCTGGGCGTAAGCGGCGCAGCCTTGCTGGCCCTGGTGCTGGTTTTTGCCTTGTCCTTGCAACTGCGACGCGGTGAACTCGACACCATGGATTGGCTGGGCTGTGATCGCTTCACCGTAGTCCGCCTCATTACGGCAGAGATTTTATTGATCGTGTTGTGTGCCACAGGCCTGGGCGCAGCCTTGATGAGCGTGGTGCAGCATCAATCCGGGCCATTCACCCGAATGTTGCTGGATACGCTTTGAGATGAGTACACGGCAGGCACAGTCCATTAACCCCTAACCCCAGAGGAAACCCCCATGTTCCGCATCCTGATCTGCTGGCTTTTTGTTTGCCTGGGTATTCCGCAAGCCCACGCGGAACGCATGCCAACCCGGCTTGAGGTGGTGGCCAGCAATTACCCTCTGGCCTATTTCGCCGAGCGAATAGCCGGTTCGAGTGCCGTGGTGCATTTTCCCGTACCGGACGACGTAGATCCGGCGTACTGGCGACCCAACGTCGATGACATCAAGCTGTTGCAGAGGGCTGATCTGCTCGTGTTCAACGGAGCGGGGTATGAAACCTGGCTGCCTAAAGTGAGCCTGTCCCGCACCCGACAGGTGGATACTTCGCTCGCGTTTGCCAGCCAGTTTATCCGCATCGAACAAGCCGTTACCCACAGCCACGGCGGTTCAGGGCTTCACACCCATGAAGGCACGGCGTTTACCACCTGGCTGGATATGTCTTTGGCCCGACTACAGGCACAAGCCATTGCGGATGCTTTGGGGCGAAAACAACCCGAACTGAAAAGCCGGTTTACAGAACACCTGAACGGCTTGCTGGCCGATCTGGAGGGTTTGGATAAAAGCCTGCAATCCATCGGAACGCAAAACCGTGAAGTTCCGCTCATGGCATCACATCCCGTCTATTCCTATCTGGCACGCCGTTATGGGTTGAACCTGGCCAGCGTACACTGGGAGCCTGATGAAATCCCTCCGGAACGTGAATGGACTCAACTGGCCAAGGTGCTGGAAAACCACCCGGCCCGCTGGATGATCTGGGAAAAACAGCCACAGCCCGAAACCGCCGAACGACTGGCCCGCTCAGGGATTAACAGCCTGGTTTTCGATCCCTGCGCCAACCGCCCGACTCAAGGCGATTTTTTGAGTGTGATGGCGAGCAATGTTCGCAATCTCCAGCAGGCCATGAAGCCTTAAATCGCTGTAGGTGCGGGTTGGGTTTACCACGCCTAAGCGTGGTAACGATTGCATTAACCAAGTTTTTTCCGTGCATCGGGATGGCCTTGTTCTGCTGCTTTGCTGTACCAGATTTTGGCTTGTACCTTGTCTTTGACTACGCCCTTACCCTGTTCGTAACAGACACCCAGGTTAAACTGCGCCGGTACCTCTCCCTGTTCCGCCGCCTGGCGAAACCAGTTAACGGCCTCCCCGGCATTTTTCGGTACACCATCACCATTTTCGTACCGCTGACCAAGCGTATACTGTGCCTCGGCATCCCCCCGTTCTGCTAATTTTTGCAATACATGAGTGAGTACTATAGGGATGTAGTCGAACATGAGAGGCTCCGTTTTAGGATATGGAAAATCGTGGGCGTTAAATGTGCCGCGAGATACCGGGTGATGGGTAAGCCACCTCACCGTTCAAGGTCAAGATTGATTATCCCGTATATTGTGAGTTTTTATTTTTGGATTACAGGGTGGAATACGCTGTCGCTATTCCACCCTACTCGCTCAAAAAAACTGTTCATTGGGCTACGTAATAGTCCCTAATCAGGTTAATAACTCGCTACGCGGAAATCTTTTATTGAATCGGGTTTTCGCACCCGAAGGCGGGAAAAATAAAGGCCCCCGAACAGTCGATTCATCTTGAGCGTCTCGGTTTTGGCGATACTCGGCGCGACTGAACGTGAGGGTGGGTTTTACCAGACGGTGTGCTATTCGAGAGGCAATCCATGAGTCAAAATACTTCCTGCCTTGAATTAAACGCCAAGGCAGGCATAAATGTTTTTATGCACACTTTGTTGAGTATATCTGCAAGGCTGACTTGCCGATTATCCAGTGCAACATAAACCCAACCCCCATCACTTCCTGTACGCACCCACTTTTCCCTTGCCGGTACTGATAAACACCGTATCATCAGTCAGTGTTACGGTGGTTCCGAAATAACTCCGAAAACCCGTGCCATCGAGTCGGTTGGCTTCTTTCCATTCCATACTCTGACCGCCGATCTGGCGGTACAAAAATACCCGGCCCATATCGGGTTGGTCGTTGCCGTTGTCTACCGATACGATTTGGTCGGCATTCGGTGCGCCTACCGCCAGCCATAACCCATCGGCACTCAGCGAGATACTCGTTCCGTACAGGCTGTCTGAATTGTTGATATAGGCTTTGTCCAACGACAATACCCCGTTAAGCCGCCAGGTTTGAGTCAGTGGATTCAAGCTGTAGGTGTAGACCAAACCGCTGTTTTTGAGGGTACGGCCCAAGTCACTCATACCCACTGCCGTCGGGGCGGCGATGGCCAGGGTGTTTTGGCTCAGGCTTATTGCCGCACCCAGATGTCCGGCCCGATAGGCTTGGGTATCTTCCGGCCATTCAAACGCCAGCGACGAAGCCGCCTGCCATTGCCCGCCTACCCGTTGATACACATACACCCCGCCGCTGTCCACGTTGGACAGGTTAGGGGCACCGATCACCAGCCAATCATCCGACAGGGCCAATGCCTGACCAAACCGGCCTCCCTTGTCGGGTGCTTTCAGGGTTTGTTTGAGCGTCCAAAGGCCGTTGTCCAGGCCATAGAGGTATACCCGGCCATCGTCCTTGTTGACTCCCGGCGCACCTACGGCCAGCCACGATTCTGTCGCCGCCATGGCCCGTCCGAACCCGGCCTTGATGAATACTTCTGGCTCAAGCGTTTGCACCGGTTTGCCGCTGCCGGTGGGCGGGTATACATACACCCGGCCCACGTCGGTAATCGAATCCACATCAAAGCCAGGGGCCGATACCAGCAGGCTGTGCCCGGTCAGCGCGATGCGTGTGCCGTAGAGATCACCCGCCTTGCCTTCAGACAAGGGAGCACCGGTCTGGATGTAGCCGCCGTCTTCGCTGCGTTGCCAGCCATACACGATGCCGCGCAGTTTCATGCCTAGAGACGTCGCCGATGGCGCGCCAATCCATACCGCAGGGCCGTCGGTGGCCATGGATTGCCCATAACTGCCGCCGCCGGAAATGATGGGTTGCAAAGCCGCTACCGGGCGCAAGGGCTTGGACCAATCCACCCCGGTTACATCCACGGCGTTTGGTGCCGGGGCCGTGCGGGTGGTGACGCTGAATACGCCCATCACACCGCCTACGTTGAGGCTGGCCTGGCTGCTGGCCTGATATTGACCCGCCGCCACCACTTGCACCGCCACCCGATCACCGTTCTTGACCGTTCCCGCCGTCGATACCCAACTGCCGCCGTTGACGGAATAACGCCCGCCGCTGATGCTGATGGGGGCTGTGGCCGTGAGTCCGGTGATGCTGACTGGCTCCGACACCACTAACGCGCCCAATTCCACGGTGTCTTTACTGGCAAACACCAGCGCGTCGGGTGTGGTGTCGGCTGTGGGGGTGATTGCGCCCACAGTGCTGACGCTGAAATCATCCTGCACGCCGCCCATGTTCAGGGTGGCGGTGAGGGTGGTGCCTGAAGTGCCGGGCGCGAACACCCGCACCCGCAGCGTATCGCCTGAGTTCACCAGGCCGGCCGCATTGGTGAAGGGTCCATCGTTTACCGAGTAATACCCGCCGCTGATGGTAACGGGTGTGGCCGTGTTGATGCCGCTCACGCTGATCCCATTCGATAACACAATTTGATACGTGCCCACTCCGTTTTGATCGTCAAAGTGGAACGCATCCGGCACGGTATCCGGTGGTGGCGGGGCTTGAGTGGTGGCTGTTAGTGTGGCTTCTGCATCGCCCAGTCTGAGCGTAGCCTGGGTGGTGGTGGTGTATTGACTGGCGGCGATTACCCGAACCTGCACCGCATCGCCGTTCTGAACCAAAGCGGCCTGGTCGGTAAATGCCCCGTCATTCACGGCATACGCGCCCGCTACCACGCTAATCGGCACGGCGATTTCCAGACCGCTCACCGCAAAGGGAATGGACAACACGGGCTGATTCAAAGCCACTCCGTCGAATGTCCCCAGCGTAAACGCATCCGGCGTGATGTCGGCGGTGCGGGTGGTGGCGGTGAAGTCCGCAGAAAAATCGCCTACGGTCAGCGTCGCCGTGGCAATCGCGCCGTAACTCGTCTGGGTGTTGAGTCGTACTTGCACGGCATCGCCGTTGTTAACCATCCCGGCTTCGGCGGTGAACGCGCCGCCATTCAGGGCGTATTCACCGCCCTGAATGCGTATGGGCGTGGCCACTCCCAAGCCGCTGATGATGACCGGTTGCGACCACACGCTCACCCCGAATGCCAAGCCGCCTTGCGCCGGAAACTGGAACGGATCAGGGCTTTGGTCGGCCGCCACTGTCGCCACGGAAAACGTATCACTCACCCCGCCTACCGTCAGCGTGGCCTGAGTGGTGGTGTTGAAGCGACTGGAAGCGGTGAGTCGAACCTGAACCTGATCGCCGTTGTTGACCGTACCGGCCTGGTCGGTGAACGCCCCGCCGTTGACGGAATAACTGCCGCCGCTAATGGATATGGGGCTAGCGGGATTGATGCCGGTGATGGTGATGGGGGTGGTGAACCGGGATTGGCCCGGAGTAACCTCGGTT
>JBPCSC010000482.1:0-1719 GCA_051007495.1 Methylococcaceae bacterium
ATTGTGATGTTCTGGATGTTCATCTGCGGGAATCTGCGTCATCTGCGGACAATGTTGTTTTTCTCGTTTCCGCACTCCTGCGTGTTTTCTCGTTCCAACGCTCCTGCGTTGGAACGCATACGTAGGCTGAATAATGAGCAGGGCCGTAGGTTGGGGTGAACAACGTGAACCCCAACACGACGACCCAACCGGGTTATGTCGGAGGCATATCACATGGCCTGTTGGGGTTCCTTGCGTCACCCCAACCTAAGTCAAAAAACCTGTCACGTAACCCGTGTAAGGCGGATTCACTGTCAGGTCATTTGCCCCGCTGATGTTGGAGGTACAGTCATCCCGGCGTGGATGGAGAGTTGATGTGTAGTAACAAAATGCTTGTCCAATGATTCGGCGATCACTACAGTAATGCCATGGAAATTGATTTTGATCCCACCAAAAATGAAAAAAATATCCGCGAACGTGGCTTGAGTTTTGAGCGTGTGGTCGATTTCGAGTTTACAACCGCTAAAGTTTGGCAAGACACTCGCATGGTTTACCCGGAATCGCGTTTTGTTGCCATCGGCTATCTGAATAACCGGCTGCATGTGCTGGTATTCAGTGAAACGCCATGCGGTATCCGTATCATCAGTTTTCGCAAAGCCAACAAACGAGAAGGCGCAACCCATGGATTCACGATTACCAGAAATTGATGCCGATGGCGAAGTCGGCGATTTATCAACCGTTGATCCGGCCTTGTTCAAGCCATTTTCAGAATGGCCGGAATCACTCAAAACCAAACTCAGCGGTCACGGCAAGCAGAAAGCGGCCACCAAAGTTTCTACTACCGTGCGGTATAGCCCGGAAGTCGTGGCGTATTTCCGTTCGACCGGCAAAGGCTGGCAAACCCGGATGGATGACGCACTGAAAGAATGGATGAAATCCCGTAGTCCGCGTTGATTGAGGGCCGTAGGTTGGGGTGAACAACATGAACCCCAACACGACGACCCAACCGGGGTATGTTTCTCGTTCCCGCGCTCCCGCGTGGGAATGCCTACGGAGGCTGATTCCGCCTGAAGGCGGGACTACGAACCTGACAGACATGACTCTCCCCAAACTTAAAGACAAAGACACATCATGGCCGCCATCACATTTGATACTCACAAATTCATCAGAAAATTGCGTAATGCGGGCTTTGAAGAATCCCAGGCTGAAGCCGTAGCAGAGGCTTTCAGCGAAGCTCAGGGCGAATCCGAACTGGCAACCCGGCGCGACATAGACGACCTGCGCCGTGACATGCGCGAACTGGAACAACGCATCATCATCAAGCTTGGGGCCATGATGGCTATTTCAATCGGAACCGTAGCCGCCCTGGTCAAACTGCTGTAGGCCGGGTGGAATTTCTCGTTCCCGCGCCCCTGCGTGAGAATGCCTACGGAGGCTGAATAATGAGCAGAAGCCGCTGAAAAACCTGTTAACCGGCCAGGTTTTTCTCGCAGGATGCGACTGTAGGTGCGAATTTATTCGCACCACCCAAAACCATTATGAATAATACTCACCGTGAAAACCGATAAACTATTCTATCAATTCTTTCAAAATCAACCCGACATACTGTCCGAATGGATACCCGAAATACCACCGGACTGTCAGTTTGATTACTCGGCACCGGTAGTCAAAGAAAAAGAGTTTCGCCACGACGGTGTGTTTACCCCTCGTCATGCGGATTTAAGCATACCGATAGTCTTC
>JBPCSC010000483.1:0-1349 GCA_051007495.1 Methylococcaceae bacterium
TCCCTCCTTATCCAGTGCTGCAATCAACAGATTGGCATCGAGTAGATATTTCTCGATTTTCGACATAAAAATCATCACTCCATCAATTCAAGAAGGCGTTTTTTAGCAGATTGCTGACTTTCAGGTGACATCCGCTCAAACTTCAGACGATTCAAATCCACATCAAAAGCCTCTCGTAATACATCCACCAGAGCCGCCTTGTCAGGATGCAGTATGGGGTGACATCCAACCACACCATCATCACCACGCTCAAGACGAAATGCACTACCCTGCGACAACTGCGCCAATATTAGCGGTGAATGCGAGGTGACGATAAAATGAGTATTCGGGAACAAACTCAGAAGTAAAGGCAGTATCCTGGACTGCCAGCCCACATGGAGATGGCTTTCGATTTCATCAATCAAAACGACTCCCTTCACCGATTGCAGCTGGCTTTCATTGGTAAAGTAGCCATAACCGGCAATAATGGCTTGAAACAATTTTATTATGGAAGAAAACCCTGAACTGAGCTGAGATAACTCACGTATCTGGTGGTCTATTTTAATGCTGGCGCGGGCATCACCACTGATTTCAAGAAAATGGGCATCGATACGCTCATCGACCTCATGCAACACTTTGAGCAAGGTTTTTAGCTCGATTTCCCGGTTATCTTCCTGTTTTTGATACGGATTAGCGGATTGTGCCCGTTCCACAAACCAGGCATCCAGATTACCCTGCATATTCAGGCTGCTGAAACCGGTTTTCATGCCATTGAATAAACTCTCCAGATAACGCTTTCGGCGTTGCTGCAAGGTCAAAATGGCAGTACTGCCAGACGATTGCGTCACGGCGATATACCCCCGATTCTGTGACCCCAGAAACACAATCGGAAGTTCATGTAAGGCAACACCATGCTGTTGTTGCCAGGTCAACCATGGAATATCATGAGGCGGTAATTTCAAACACTGCTCTTTACTTCCGATCGAACGATAGACAAATAAACCCTCTGCTGTCAGTACAAGATGCTGGCCATACATCTGCGCCATACTTCGATGAGAAAACAGCAAAAACTGAAAAACAGCCTCCAGCACCTTGGTTTTACCCACCCCATTAGGGCCTATCCAGACTGTAAGCCGCTGGTTTGGATCAAACTGGAGATCAGCAGTACCCACCCCGGTTAAACCTTCGACACGTAAAGTAGATAACAACGAATCAGGCTGATATTCTGTCAAGCTGGATTTCCTCACTATAAAAAACGGATTTAGGAAAAAACTCATGAGGGATTATACTATAGTGGACCCCAAAAAACAGACACTGGTTTAAGATAGGATGAGGTCGGTTTCTGAGTGAAGTTATCATCCACTTTGGGG
>JBPCSC010000484.1:0-1775 GCA_051007495.1 Methylococcaceae bacterium
GTCCAGCACAATCCACCCAGGCGGGCCACAATCAGTGTGCGTTCTGGATCAAAACCGGGATCCCACACGGGTTCACTACTCTGCATCATGCGCCATACCCTTTTTTCTTCATGAGTGCGACCAGAGGATGCCGGCAATCGTCAGTATCTTCGCTGCTTACACGCATTTGTTCGCCGATTACCGGATACAGATTAGGCGCGAATTCCACCCGATGTCGGCTGATTTTGCGCAAAAAACCCCGGTTCAACAGCATGGCCACGACAAACATCCGCGACCAATCCGAGTATCGCCTGGCCTGTTCCAGTTCAGATTTCTGAAACGTAAATTCCAGTTCATCATTTTTGTTGATGGTAAAGTCTTTGAACTGCCGCAAGCCCTCATACGCCAGGCGTTTTTCTTCGTCGGTTAAAGGGCCAGGGGCTGAAAATTCCAATCGCCAGGATAAAACCAGGGTAAAGAAATCCACCATGGCGGCACTGGCCAATGCGAACATGGAAATATGCTCCCACATGGCGAAAGATGGGGTAACACCTTGGGTATATTCAGCCCATGAACCCAAATGAGGCGGTTTAATCAGTTTTAAGCCGTAAGTCGTAATCAGGTGTTCAGACAACTCTTGAGTTTGCCTGAATGCCGTCAACACCTGCTGATAAGCCGCTTCATCGCTGATATGGGCAGAAAAATGCTGTAGATGGTGCCGTAACTGGCTGACGTGCTGATCCATATCGACAAAACGCGCTTCCAGTTTTTTCTGCTCTTGCCGCCGGTCTTCCAGAATCTCATTGAAATGCGTATAAAACCGGCCTTTGCCGATCAGGTTGCGAAACTCACCCGGCATATTCGGATGCGATCCCATAAACGCCTGACTGGTCGCCGTCTCGGCGGCCTCAATCTGTTGTTGCTGTTTAGCCATGATCTGACTTTTAACATCCACCAGGTTATCGAGATACACATTCAAACCCGACTGCAAACCCTCAAAGCGTTGTACTTGCAAGGTGTCATGTTCGGAGTACTCATAAAACTTGAAATATGAGAACGATACCGATACCAGCAAAGCCACCAGCAAGGACATCAATACCATTAGATAGCGGCCCAGATTGGCCCGCCAATGGATAGAGGCCAGTTCCAGAGTGCTGATGACAATAATGGATTGCACGGCTACCGTCACGATAAGGGCGATCCAGTCCACTATAAAAAAAGATAAGCCATAATAAGTGGTGTATCCCGAAGCCAGACTAAGCATCAAGACGATAGGTACTGACCACACCCGCAGCAATCCGACAAAGGTGCTTTGTATGGTGTTTAGCCAGTAACCGATGCGCCAGGTGGTGGCCGTCATGATTGTGTCTCCTGTTAAGTAATGATTTTTTTTAGTAATGGGAGGCTTAAAACCCGCCCAACCGATACAAACACACCCTGCCTCGCCTCTTGAATTGCGGGAACAGAGGTGCGACTGACAACGAGTGCTCCATGCAAACTGCTCTGATTATTCTATTCCTGGTACTGGCTATTGTGGTGGGCAACGCCATGGTTTTGCTGCGTACGGCCAAAACGCCCCAAATCCCTGCCGGGGTCAAGCCCCGTCCTTATGATGAGGACGAAGACTGACCCACAGCCTGACTGCCTTACTCGTCGGTTTCTGGCGGTTCCAGCAGGTCAAATTCCATGGTTCTGGATTTGCCGGTTTCGGTGTTGACAACCTTGAAGCGGGCTACATTGTCTTCCATGCCCAAGTAGTCAATGCTGACTGGCGGGTCATCGTACTGGCTGGGAGG
>JBPCSC010000485.1:0-1184 GCA_051007495.1 Methylococcaceae bacterium
TCTGAATAGTGATCATAACCTTTATAAGCATCGGGTGAGGGAGTTAGCCAATGCGATGTTGTGGTATCTGCAACCCAAGAATAGCTATTTGGAGTGAAGCCAGCATTTACGTAAGTAAAGCCGGATGATACGTCTGCGGTACCTTGTATTTTAGTGCAGTGATAATTGAAATCAATATCTCCATTTGTCAATCCTGCCCCCGTATTAAATAGTCCAGGTATATTAACTTTAGCTACAGATTGACTTGAAGTTGGTGCAGTGGTTTCTATAGTTAGATCATCAATATAACCAGTAAAATTATTATCGGTCAGGTCATTACCAGCCCAACGACCTATTCGCAGATTTCTTAAATCAATCAAAGCCTTATCATTGGCTATACTCAGAGTATTCGATGTCGCCGTGCCATCTACACTGAAAAAGCCCTTGCCCGCCGTCCGGCCTATTTCTATGGTATGCCATGCACCGTTATTGACATTGATGCCTGGAATTTTAATATCGCTTCCTGTGTAACCCATAAAGCTACCGCTACAAACTCCACCGGCATTGGCACCATTGCCGATTTCTAAAAGGCCGGAATAGGTTCCATTTGAATAAGCCCCCGTTCCAGTCGATAATAATACCGAATAATAATCCTGACTACCCACTGCCTTCATCCTGAAGGAGACCTTGAAATCATTAGCCGCTAGATTAAGGCTGGAATCCGTCAACCTTAATCCATCACCGGTACCGTCAAAATAAGCGGCATGACCTGAGTCGATGGGTTTAATAACCGCATCCCCCTCAACAGTAACATTACCACCAAAACCATTTTCAAAATCATTCTTATAGACAATCATAAAATCCTCTCTGTGTTATCTGACAAAAAAATGAATGGCACGATATAAACGTGTGTCCATGCACAAAAAACGGTCGGGGATGCAGGCCAGTGGTGTGCGTTGTCGCCGTAGAGAGAGTCGTGCGGCAAAATATCCGCCGCTCGTGGGCAGGCTTCAAGCCAAATCCAGTCTTCACCGCGCAGGGTCACGCCTTGATCCAGACATTTAAGGTACTCCCCATTGTCAAGACCAAAAACGAGCTAAATTAAGAGAGAACGAGGGTTAATCGTTCCCGTTACTTCATGGTCTTCCAAGGTACACCTGGGCAGGGGTTCGGTAGTCCAAAGACTGATGGAACCGCTCGTGGTT
>JBPCSC010000486.1:0-12838 GCA_051007495.1 Methylococcaceae bacterium
GCTGGGTATGGCCCGGGTTAGTCAGTCAACCGGGCAGCACCTGTCGGCCCGCGCCTTTCTGCAAAGATACCTGGAAGTGGCGGAGCCTGATTCCGACGTTTTGCGTTTGGGTATGGCCATTGAATCCAGCCTGGGTAATGCCGAAGCGGCGGAAGCTTATGGCCGTCGCTTGAATGCGCGTTTACCCGGCGAAGACGGGCGGCCTTGAAACGGTCTGCCTTCTTGAACGCTTACCAACAACCAGTACCAACCATGAGTGAAAAAATTCAAGCGATACGGGGTATGCATGACATACTGCCCGATCACAGCGGCCGTTGGCAGTATGTAGAAAGTATCTTGCGGCGGGAGTTGACCCGTCATGGATATTTTGAAATTCGCCTGCCACTGGTAGAAAAAACCGAATTATTCAAACGCTCTATCGGTGAAGTCACCGACATCGTCGAAAAGGAAATGTATACCTTCGATGATCGCAACGGTGATTCCCTGACCCTCAGACCAGAAGGCACTGCCGGATGCCTCAGGGCTTGTCTGGAGCATGGCCTTTTGCATAACCAGATACACCGTATGTGGTATATCGGCCCGATGTTCCGCCATGAGCGGCCGCAGAAAGGACGGTATCGGCAGTTTTATCAACTGGGAGTGGAAACCTACGGCATGGCCGGGCCGGATATCGATGCCGAACTCATCCTGCTCAATGCCCGGTTGTGGCGGGAACTGGGCATAGCCCACAAGCTGGAATTGCAGCTTAATTCATTGGGTACGGCTGAAGAACGGGCGAATTACCGCGCCAGTCTGGTGGAGTATTTAGGTGCTTATGTCGAGATTCTCGACGAAGACAGCCGCCGTCGTCTGGCCACCAATCCCCTACGCATACTCGACAGCAAAAATCCCGATCTGGCCCCGATTCTGGCTCAAGCCCCTAGCCTCAGCGATCATCTGGGCCCCGAGTCACGCGCTCATTTCGACGGACTGCGTGACCGTCTGGATGCCGTGGGCATTGCCTACACGATCAATCCCCGACTGGTCAGAGGGCTGGATTATTACGCACTTACTGTGTTCGAGTGGGTGACCCGTGAACTGGGGGCGCAAGGCACGGTATGCGCTGGAGGTCGCTACGATGGATTGGTGGCCCAGTTGGGTGGGCGGGATTCGACCGCCATCGGTTTTGCCTTGGGCATGGAACGCCTGATTGACCTTCTGGATGATGCCGAACGCCACGAGTCCGCCTTGAACCCGCATGCGTATTTGATCCGGGTGGGTGAAGCCGCAGAGCGAGAGGGTTTGCGTTTGGCTGAACGTCTGCGGGATGCCTTGCCTGCGCTGCGTCTTATCGTCAACTGCGGTGGCGGCCAATTCAAAAGCCAGTTTAAGCGGGCTGACAAATCCGGTGCCGACGTGGCCCTGATTCTGGGCGAGAGCGAAGTGGCCGACGGAACCATTGCAGTTAAACCGCTGCGTACTGAGGGCGGCGAACAAACGCTGATCCCGCAATCCGAACTGATTAACCATTTACAACATTATCTCTGACCCTAAACGGATACTCTTATGGAAGTTTACGCAAACGACGAAGAACGAGTTGAAGCCCTGCAACGCTGGTGGAAAGAAAATGCCACTTCTATCCTGGCCGGGATTTTGGTAGGCGCACTGGCTATCGTGGGCTGGAATCTCTGGGAAAACAACCGGCAATCGGTTAACCGGCAAGCCTCCAACCTCTATCAGCAATTATTGTTGGCAAACCGTGAAAACCGGGGTGAGGCGGCCATCAAGCTAACTGAACGACTGATCCAGCAATACCCGACCACGGCTTATGGCGATTACGCCCGATTGTTTCTGGCCCGGCTTAAAGTCGAAGCCAAAGATCTGCCGGCCGCTCGTAAAGTGCTGGAGGAGTCTTTAGCGCAGTTGCAGGATGATGAATTGAAACGACTGGCTCGCCTGCGTCTGGCTCAGGTGCTGCTGGCCTCAGGAGACAACGAGGCGGCATTGCGCCAACTGGATGGTGTCAGTGCTGACTCCCTGGGCAAATTCCAGGGGGTGTATCAGGAACTCAAAGGCGATGTGCTGGTAGCCGCCGGGCGAATGGAAGAAGCGCGTGCCGCTTATGAAAAAGCCCAGTCATCCGGCGAGGCTTCTCCGCTGCTCAAACTCAAGATGAACGATCTGCCGGTCAAGGGATAGCCGCCATGCGTATATTTTTCATCGTCTGCTTAACTGTGTGGCTGTCTGGATGCAGCGGGTTGGGCGTGCTTAAAGATGCGGCCGAAGGCATAGGTGAATACTTTGGCAGCAAAGATAATTCCGAGCCACCGGCAGAACTCAAACCACTGGAAACCACCTCGGTTGTGCCTCGCGTGCTGTGGGAGGCCTCAATAGGCAAAGGCCATGAGCAGGCATTCGTAAACCTGGTTCCTGCGGCTACGGACAACCTGGTTTATGCCGCCGATCATCGCGGTGTGGTAGAAGCGCGTGACCGCCTCAAAGGTGATCGCGTGTGGTCGGTTGACCTGGAACTGCCTTTGTCTTCCGGCCCGGTATACGCCGATGGACGCTTGTTTCTGGGCACGGGTAACGCTGAGTTTCTGGCTCTGGATGCCGGCAACGGTACGTTGTTGTGGAAAACCACAGTATCCAGCGAAGTTACGGCACTGCCTCAAGTACAGGGCGACACAGTGGTAATACGCACCAACGATGGCAAGCTGTCAGCACTGGAGGTGCGCACCGGGGGCGCGCGCTGGTACCACGAGCGTTCCGTGCCGGCCCTGTCTATCCGCAGTCGTGGTTCTCCTGCCATCACCTCAGACCGAGTACTGGATGGCTACGGCGGCGGTAAACTCTCGGCTTTAAGTCTGGATGACGGCAAGCTGGTGTGGGAGGTTACGGTCGCCATTCCGCACGGTCGGTCTGAAGTCGAACGTCTGGTGGAGGTCGATGCCGATCCACTGATCAAGGGTGATACCGTGTTCGTAACCGGTTATCAAGGCGGCGTGGCGGCTTTGAGCCTGGAAGGCGGCGATGTGTTATGGCGACAGGACAATCCGTCTTCCTATCAAGGCATGGCCTTAAACCGGCGCAGCCTGTTTATTAGTGATACCGCCAGCGATGTGTGGCAACTGGATGCCCGAAGCGGGGTGGATTTATGGAAACAAACCGAACTGCACCAACGCCGTCTGACCCGTCCGGTGCTGCTTGAGCAGTATCTGATGGTTGGCGATTTTGAAGGATATTTGCACATACTGTCGCAAGACGACGGTGGTGTGGTAGGGCGTATCCGCATTGACGACACCCCCATAGAAGTGCCGCCACTCGTTTACGATGATGTGGTGTATGTCTACACCAATGGCGGTGTTTTGGCCGCCGTGACTCTGGAGTGAACAACTAATGTTGCCCGTAGTGGCTCTTGTGGGCCGACCGAATGTCGGCAAATCCACCCTGTTCAATTATCTGACCCGCACCCGTGATGCCTTGGTGGCGGATTATCCGGGCCTGACCCGCGACCGCCAGTACGGTCGGGTTCGGCGCGGTCAGCGGGATTATTTTGTAGTCGATACCGGCGGTATCGTTGATGTTGAAAGCGGCATAGACGAACAGGCCATGCGCCAGGTCGCTTTCGCCATTGAAGAGGCCGATCTGGTCATGTTTTTGGTGGATGCCCGTGATGGTTTGAATGTAGGGGATGTCACCATAGCCGAACATCTGCGCCGGTTCGGAAAGCCGGTGGTTCTGGTCGTCAACAAGATTGACCGGGTAGATATGGCGGTAGCCGCCTCCGAGTTTTTTGCCATGGGACTGGGAGAACCGCAGCCCATCTCGGCTTCACATGCGGCGGGTATAGACGATTTGCTGGACGAGGTGGAAGCCCGATTGCCCCAGTCAGATGCCGACCCCATCGCGGCCGATGAAGCCACCCGTGGGTTACGCATTGCCGTGGTGGGGCGGCCAAACGTGGGCAAATCCACGCTGGTTAACCGGATACTGGGAGAAGAACGGGTGGTGGTGTTTGATCAACCCGGCACGACGCGGGATAGCGTTTACATTCCCTTCACCCGAGACGATCAACCCTACACCTTAATTGACACGGCGGGCATACGCAGACGGGCCAGAATTTCGGAAACCATAGAAAAATTCAGCGTCATCAAAGCCATGCAAGCCATGGAAAAGGCCCAGGCGGTGATTTATCTGATTGACGCTCAAGAAGGCGTGACCGATCAAGATGCCAGTCTGCTGGGTATGGTGCTGGACATAGGTCGTGCCCTCATCATTGCCTTCAACAAATGGGACGGTCTGAGCCTGGATCAAAAAGATCTGGTGAGGCGACAAATCGACATCAAGCTGCCCTTTCTGGATTTCGCCCGCAAGCACTACATTTCGGCCCTGCATGGCAGCGGAGTGGGTACTTTGTTTGATGCCCTGGAGGGGATTCACGCCGCATCCATGCGTGATCTGTCCACTTCGCACCTCACCCGTATCCTGGAGGACGCCTTGACCTCGCATCAACCGCCACTCGTTAGAGGGCGGCGGATCAAGCTCAAATATGCCCATCAAGGCGGGCAGAATCCGCCGGTTATCGTCATACACGGCAATCAGGTCGACGACATTCCGGGCAGCTATAAACGTTATTTGGTCAACACGTTTCGTAGTGCGCTGGAGTTGGAAGGAACGCCGATTCGTCTGGAATTCAAAGGCTCGGCCAACCCGTATGCGGGCAAACGAAATGTGCTGACTCCCCGCCAGATCAAGAAAAAAAGGCGGCTTATGAAACACGTCAAGCGGTGAACGCACACATAGTGGCCGGGATTGTGTTGGCCGTGGCGGGTTTGGGTTTGAGTGATCTTCACGCCCAAGCCCGCATCATCGGTGAACCCACCAATGGTTGTATAGCCGATGCCGCCGATCTGCCTCTGGAGGGGAGGGGATACACGGTAATGCATCTGGAACGTAATCGCCATTTTGGCCATCCGGCACTGATACGCACGGTTACTGAGTTGGCTCATGACGTGCAGCAGGGTGGTGGGCATCTCAGGGTGGGAGATCTCAGCCTGATGCGGGGTGGGCCTATGCCGTTTGGTCATCACAGCCATCAAACCGGCCTGGATGCCGATCTCTGGTTTGATCTGGAACCTACCCTCAAGCACAGCCTGAACCCCTTGCGTTCCAATGTGTCAGCGACCCGCCTGCTGGATGCCACCGGACACGCGCTGGATAACCGTTTATGGGGTGACCGACAGGAGTACGCAGTCAAAGCCGCTGCCTTGATCGCGGGGGTGGACAGGGTTTTCGTTAATCCGCTCATCAAACGCCGTTTGTGTCAGACCTCAAAGGGGGATCGATCCTGGCTGCGCCGTATTCGCCCCTGGTATGGACATGACGACCACTTCCATTTGCGTCTCGCGTGCCCTGAAAACAGTCCTGAGTGCATCCCCCAGGCATCCGTGCCCTCCGGCGAGGGGTGCGATGCAAGCCTGGAGTGGTGGTTTCAGCGGCATCCACCCGAAACCGGCGCGCCGACCATCCCCAAGCCTCCACTGCCGACGGCCTGCACGGCAATACTGAAGTAAGCACTCGCACCACCCCAATCACTGCGGGGCTATTCGTCCCCGCTGTCTTTGTTTGTCCCATTACATCATCGAATACGCATCATCATGTCTGGAAATTCTATAGGTCAATCCTTCATCGTGACTTCATTCGGAGAGAGCCACGGCCCAGCCATCGGTTGCATCGTTGACGGTTGCCCGCCGGGTATGCTGCTCACCGAAGCCGACATACAACACGATCTGGAACGCCGCCGCCCCGGCAAGTCGCGGCACACTACCCAGCGACGCGAACCGGACGAAGTAAAAATTCTTTCCGGCGTTTTTGAGGGCAAGACGACAGGCACACCTATAGGCCTGCTGATCGAGAACGTGGATCAACGCTCAAAGGATTATTCCGACATCGCCGACCGCTACCGTCCAGGCCATGCCGATTACACCTATCAAATGAAATATGGCATTCGTGATTACCGAGGCGGTGGGCGGTCGTCAGCGCGGGAGACCGCCATGCGGGTGGCGGCCGGGGCGATTGCCAAAAAATATCTACGAGAAACCTACGGTGTGTGTGTGCGGGGTTATCTGGCTCAATTAGGGCCTATCCGACTGGATCACAAAAGCTGGGCTGAAGTTGAGGATAATCCTTTTTTCTGTCCCGATCCCGAGCGGGTAAATGAACTGGAACACTACATGGATGCCTTGCGTAAATCGGGTGATTCCATAGGTGCGCGAGTGACGGTAGTGGCCAGCGGCGTTCCTGTCGGATGGGGAGAGCCGATATTTGGACGTCTGGATGCCGAACTGGCCGCCGCCCTGATGAGCATTAACGCGGTAAAAGGCGTGGAAATCGGAGACGGATTTGCCTGTGTGGAATCCAGAGGAACTGAGTTTCGGGATGAACTCTTGCCTGATGGCTTTGCCAGCAACCATGCTGGCGGAATACTCGGCGGGATTTCCTCCGGTCAAGACATCATCGCCAGCATCGCCCTCAAACCTACGTCAAGCCTGCGTTTGCCGGGACGTACCCTCAACCAGGCCGGTGATTCGGTTGAAGTCATCACCACCGGCCGACACGATCCTTGCGTGGGGATTCGGGCCACGCCCATAGCCGAAGCCATGGTGGCTTTAGTGCTGATGGATCACGCGCTAAGGCACAGGGCGCAAAATCCTGCCGCAGGAACCACGCTCTGACCTGTCGCCCCCATGAGCCTGACGACCCGGATCCCCTACACCCGTCTTTCCGCTTTTTACCTGCTGTATTTCGGAGTGCTAGGGGCATTCGTGCCGTACTGGGCCTTATATCTGGAGGCACGAGGGTTTTCTCCGGTACAGATAGGGGTGTTGTTGTCCATACCGGCACTGACCAAAATCCTGGTACCTATCGTTTGGGGGCGCATTGCCGACCGCCAAAAACGCCTGATTTGGGTGATACGCGCAGCCAGTTTACTGACACTGACAGGTTTCGCCCTGATGCTGTGGCCTTGGAGCCTGATGGGTTTGGCCGGAGTCATGTTCGCTTATACCTTCTTTCAGAACGGAATCATGCCGCTCTTCGATACCCTGATCCTCGAACACCTGGATCGCGATGCCCACCGTTATGCCCGCATCCGAATCTGGGGATCAATCGGATTTATCGTGGCAGTGATGGGCGTAGGAGAGTCCTTGCAAAACTGGTTTCCGATAGAAGAATTGCCGTATCTGATCCTGCTGTTACTGGGTGGGGTGTGGGTGATGTCTCTGACTGTTCCGGGTGGTGGCCACAATACGACGCACGAACCCGGCCCTACTTTGACGCATATCATCAGGCGAACAGATGTGCTGGCCTTTTTTGCGGCCTGTCTGCTGCTGCAATTCAGTCATGGGCCTTACTACGTTTTTTTCTCGGTTTACCTCGATAACCACGCATACAGCAAGCGGGAAATTGGCGGTTTGTGGTCGCTCGGGGTGCTGGCCGAAATCATCCTGTTTATTTTTATTCCTGACGTGCTGCGTCGATTTTCACTGAAAGGCATATTCGTAGCGAGTCTGGTTCTGGGTGGAATTCGCTGGTGTTTGCTGGGTTGGGTGATTGAATACCCGATATTGATCGTGTTGACGCAATGTCTGCATGCGGCCAGTTTTGGTTCGGCCCATGTGGCGGCCGTGCATCTCATACAGCATTATTTCAAGGGCGAGCATCACGGTACGGGCCAGGCCCTCTACGGCAGCGTCAGCTTCGGGCTGGGTGGGATGCTGGGAAGTCTCGCCGCTGGATACGGGTGGATTCCCCTGGGAGCTGAATGGGTCTATACCCTGGCCGGAGTTGCCAGCCTGAGTGGGGCGATGATGGCCGGTTGGGGTATGCGGAAAACCGCATTTCAGTGAAACCGTTACGTTCAACTTTGGTGCTGTCAATTTATGTTACGAAAAAAACATCCGTATCCCGTGCAACAGAATGATGAGTAAAAGGTTAAATTCGGTTGACACAGAAGGGGCAAGTCACTAGAATGGCCAGCTTTCCCGGACTTCAGCCCATGTCAAATATGTCTGAAATCGAGTCCAGGCAACAGAATTTCCCAGTGACAAGATTCCCCCGAATCCAGAAAAAGTTTGGAGATTGGTAATGACCACAATCAACCAGTTGGTAAGGAAACCAAGGGTAAGACGAGTAGAAAAGAGTAACGTGCCTGCATTGGACAGTTGTCCGCAGCGGCGCGGTGTTTGTACCAGGGTGTACACAACAACCCCGAAAAAGCCTAATTCAGCATTGAGAAAGGTGGCCCGTGTGCGCCTCACCAATGGTGCTGAAGTCAGTAGCTACATCGGTGGTGAAGGCCATAACCTGCAAGAGCACTCCGTGGTGTTAATCAGGGGTGGTCGTGTGAAAGACTTGCCCGGTGTGCGTTACCACATCGTGCGCGGCAGTCTGGATACCGCAGGTGTTCCGAAGCGGAGGCAAGGTCGCTCCAAGTACGGTGCGAAGCGTCCCAAGAGTTAACAGGCTATCAGGATAAGTTTTTATGTCGAGAAGAAGAGTATCTCAGCACCGTGGCATCGTCCCGGATCCCCGTTTCAATAGCGAAACCCTGGCCCGCTTTGTCAATATGTTGATGTTAAGCGGTAAAAAATCAGTGGCTGAGCAAGTGGTGTACGGGGCTTTGGATCATATCCAGAACAAAACCGGAAACCAGCCGCTAGATGTGCTGGGTAAAGCGTTGGAAAATGTACAGCCACTGGTAGAAGTTAAGTCCCGTCGCGTCGGTGGTGCTACTTATCAGGTTCCTGTGGAAGTTCGCCCTTCCCGTCGTACGGCCCTGGCGATGCGCTGGTTAATTGATGCATCAAGAAAACGTAACGAAAAAGGAATGGTGTTGAAGTTGGCGGGTGAGCTTCTGGATGCCCAGGACAATCGGGGTTCGGCAGTTAAAAAACGCGAAGATACCCATCGTATGGCCGAAGCGAACAAGGCATTCTCGCATTATCGCTGGTAAAAAAAGGATGATGACAAAATGGCGCGCACCACTCCCATCGAACGGTATCGAAATATTGGTATATCGGCTCACATAGATGCCGGGAAAACCACGACCACCGAACGGGTACTCTTTTACACGGGTATCAATCACAAGATAGGAGAAGTCCATGATGGCGCGGCGACCATGGACTGGATGGAGCAGGAGCAAGAGCGAGGTATTACCATCACCTCGGCCGCCACCACGACGTATTGGCGCGGAATGGGGCACAACTACCCCGAACACCGCATCAATATCATTGATACCCCAGGACACGTCGACTTCACCATTGAGGTAGAGCGTTCGATGCGGGTGCTGGATGGTGCCTGTATGTTGTATTGCGCAGTCGGCGGAGTGCAGCCACAGTCTGAAACGGTGTGGCGTCAGGCGGCAAAGTACGGAGTTCCCAGGATCGCATTCGTTAATAAAATGGATCGCTCCGGTGCTGATTTCCTCAAGGTATACGATCAAATGCGGGAGCGGTTGCGAGCCAATCCTGTTCCAGTACAGATTCCCATAGGCAAGGAAGAGACCTTCATAGGTGTAGTTGATCTCGTCAAGTCAAAAGCAATTATCTGGAATGAGTCCGATAACGGAGCCACCTTCAGATACGAGTCTATACCGGAAGAACTGGCTGAAGCGGCGGCAATATGGCGAGAGAAAATGGTGGATGCTGCGGCTGAAGCCAGCGAAGATTTGATGGATAAATACCTGGAAGGTGTCGAACTGACTGAAGACGAAATCAGGCTGGCACTTAGAAAAAGGACTATCGCATTGGAAATAGTACCGATGTTGTGTGGATCTGCCTTCAAAAACAAAGGAGTGCAGGCCATGCTGGACGCGGTAATCGACTATTTGCCATCACCAGAAGATGTGCCGGCCATTAATGGTATAGATGCCGACAAAGGTGTGGCTGTAGAGCGTCATCCCAAAGATGAGGAACCGTTTGCAGCACTGGCATTCAAGATTATGACCGACCCATTTGTAGGTACGCTTACATTTGTGCGGGTGTATTCGGGAGTGCTTAATTCAGGGGACAGTGTCGTTAATTCCCTGTCCGGCAACAAGGAACGCATAGGCAGACTACTCAGAATGCACGCCAATGCCAGGGAAGACATAAAAGAAATACGTTCGGGCGACATAGCCGCGTGTGTAGGTCTTAAGGACATCGTAACTGGAACCACGCTATCGTCGATAAACGCCCCCGTCATACTGGAGCGCATGGAGTTTCCAGAGCCAGTCATTTCGATAGCCGTAGAGCCAAAAACAAAAAGCGATCAGGAAAAAATGGGCTTTGCCCTGCAACGCTTGGCTCAAGAAGACCCTTCATTCCGGGTGCACACTGATGAAGAATCAGGGCAAATCATCATCTCAGGCATGGGTGAATTGCATCTTGAAATTATCGTCGACCGTATGCGACGAGAATTCAAGGTGGAAGCCAATGTCGGTGCGCCACAAGTGGCCTATCGGGAGACATTGAAGAAATCAGTCGAACAAGAAGGAAAATACATAAGACAAACCGGAGGTCGCGGTCAGTATGGACACGTATGGCTACGCATTGAACCGCTGGAAACAGGGGGTTATGAATTCGTAAACGGAATTATTGGTGGTGTGGTTCCCAAGGAGTATATCCCTGCCGTGGACAAGGGGATACAGGAACAACTCCAGAACGGAGTATTGGCCGGTTATCCCATGGTGGACATCAAGGTGACCTTGTTCGATGGTTCATACCACGACGTGGACTCCAGCGAAATGGCTTTCAAGATTGCCGGTTCCATGTGCTTCAAGGAAGGGGCCAGAAATGCAGGGCCAGTACTCCTGGAACCCATAATGGCTGTAGAAGTAGAAACACCCGAAGACTATATGGGTGACGTCGTTGGTGATTTAAACCGTCGGCGCGGAATCATACTCGGCATGGATGACAACGCAGGAGTAAAGGTTCTGAAGTCGGAAGTGCCCCTGGCAGAAATGTTTGGTTATTCGACCACGCTGAGATCACTCTCTCAGGGTCGCGCCACCTATTCGATGGAATTCAAAAAATACCAGGAAGCATCTGCCAACGTGGCAGATGCAGTCATCAAGAAAGCCTCAATAGGTTAGTGTTAAATAAAGTTTTATCAAAGAGGACTCTAGGTCGTGTCAAAAGAAAAATTTACTCGTAACAAACCGCACATCAATGTAGGAACCATCGGTCACGTAGATCATGGCAAAACTACTTTGACAGCAGCATTGACAAAAGTGGGTGCAGAAAGATTTGGAGGTGAGTTCAAAGCTTATGACCAAATTGATGCGGCACCTGAAGAAAGAGCGCGTGGTATCACCATTGCGACCGCCCATGTGGAATATGAATCCCCCTCCCGGCACTATGCACACGTCGACTGTCCAGGGCATGCTGACTACGTGAAAAACATGATTACCGGTGCGGCACAGATGGACGGAGCCATACTGGTATGTTCGGCTGCCGATGGCCCGATGCCGCAAACCCGTGAACATATCCTGTTGGCTCGTCAGGTGGGTGTACCTTATATCGTGGTATTCCTGAATAAAGCGGATATGGTTGACGATGCCGAGTTGATCGAACTGGTGGACATGGAAGTGCGCGAATTACTTTCCAAATATGATTTCCCCGGCGACGATACTCCGATCATTATCGGTTCAGCACTCAAAGCCCTGGAAGGCGATACCTCGGATATCGGCGTGCCAGCCATTATCAAACTGGTAGAAGCACTGGATACCTACATACCCGAACCCGAACGCGATATCGAAAGGCCATTCCTGATGCCTATCGAAGATGTATTCTCGATATCCGGTCGCGGAACCGTGGTAACCGGTCGTATTGAGCGTGGCAAAGTCAAGGTAGGCGAAGAAGTTTCTATTGTGGGAATGCGTCCTACAGTAAAAACAACTTGTACAGGTGTGGAAATGTTCCGTAAGTTACTGGATGAAGGTGTGGCCGGTGACAACGTAGGGGTATTGCTGCGCGGCACCAAGCGCGAAGACGTAGAGCGCGGACAGGTATTATCCGACTCTAATACAATTACTCCGCATACCCACTTCGAAGCAGAAATCTATGTATTATCCAAGGATGAAGGCGGTAGACATACTCCGTTCTTTAATGGGTATCGTCCTCAGTTCTACTTCAGAACAACTGACGTAACAGGGGCCGCCGAATTACCAGAAGGCGTAGAAATGGTAATGCCGGGTGATAACGTAAAAATTACGGTCAAGCTGATTGCGCCTATCGCCATGGAAGAAGGTTTGCGTTTTGCCGTAAGAGAAGGTGGCAGAACAGTGGGAGCGGGCGTTGTGACCAAGGTGCTGGAGTAATACCGTGCAGAAACAAAGAATCAGAATTCGCCTGAAGGCATTTGATCACCGACTGATAGATCAATCCGCCAGCGAAATCGTGGAAACAGCCAAGCGTACTGGAGCCCAGGTATTAGGACCCATACCGCTACCGACCAAAAAAGAACGGTTTACGGTATTAGTATCTCCGCATGTAAACAAGGATGCGCGAGATCAGTACGAACTAAGAACACACAAGCGTTTGATGGATATCGTTGAGCCAACAGATAAAACCGTTGATGCGCTGATGAAGC
Source organism: Methylococcaceae bacterium (assembly GCA_051007495.1). GTDB lineage: Bacteria > Pseudomonadota > Gammaproteobacteria > Methylococcales > Methylococcaceae > CAIVXW01. Next base: position 12,613 of record JBPCSC010000486.1, read on the forward strand.
TGGACTTGGCCGCTGGTGTTGACGTTCAAATCAAGTTGATCTGATCAAGAGTTTAAGAGGACAAGAAAATGTCGTTGGGTTTGGTGGGTCGCAAATGCGGCATGACACGCATCTATACCGATGATGGTAATGCCGTACCGGTTTCGGTAGTTCAAATAGATCCGAACAGAATAGTACAAGTCAAAACAGTGGATACTGATGGATACAGAGCCATACAAGTCACAAC
>JBPCSC010000487.1:0-2093 GCA_051007495.1 Methylococcaceae bacterium
GTTGCTGGCGGAACCGTTGTTGCCGGCGGCATCGGTGTAGGTATTGGCGGCTACGTTGAGGCTGGCGGCCAGGGTGTTGGTGTTAGCGGTGGGGGTGAAGATGGCGGTGCGGGTCAGGCCAGTGCCGCTCAGGGCCGACAGCGTACCGCCGCTGGTGGTGATGTCGGTCGCGTCAAAACCGGTGGGTATTTCGCTGAAGGTGAAGCTCACCGCTGCGGTTTCGCCCGCTTTGAGGCTGGTTTTGTCGGTGGATACGGACAGCGTCGGTGCTTTGGTATCTACGGCTACGGTGTATTCGGCACTGCCAGGGCTGATGTTGCCCAAGCCGTCAGTGGCCTTGGCCGTGAATGTATGACGGCCTTCGCTCAGTTCCTGGGTGGTGTAGGTCCAGTTTCCGCTCTTGTCTGCCTGGAGTGTGGTCAGCGTATTTTTGCCATCGAACAGTTCAACCGTGCTGAGGGCTTCAGCCTGACCGCTGAGGGTGAGCGTCTGATCGTCGGTAGCTCCGGGGTTGCTGACTATGCCTTTGATCGAACCGACATCATCGTTGACGCGGTCTATCACCGGTGTCGCCGGGGGTGTGGTATCGGTGGTGACTACGAAAGTGTTGCTGACATCGCTGGTGTTTTTGGCCGCATCGGTGGCCGTGGCCGTGAAACGCTGGGTGTCGTCGGTCAGTGCCGGGGTGGTGAAGACCCAGTCCCCTACCTTGCTGGCCTTCACCGTACCCAGGCTGGTTACACCGTTGAATACTTCTACCGTGCTGTTGGCTTCGGCTGTGCCGTTTAAGGTCAGGGTGTTGTCGTTGGATTTACCTTTGTTTGCAACCACTATTTCCGTATCACCCGCATCGTCTGTGATGCTGTCTATGGTGGGCGCGAACGGCGGGGTGGTGTCTTTTTCGCCCGTATTGATGGTGATGCTGTACGCCTTGCTGGCTGCACTGGCATTGCCGACGGTGTCTACTGCCACGGCGGTGTACACGTGGATGCTGCCATTGTCCAGCGTGTCCGTGGTATACGCCCATTGTCCTGCATCATCCGCTTTTAGTGCGGTGATCTGCGTGCTGTAGTCGTAAACTTCCACTGTCACACCACCCTCTGCTGTTCCGGTCAGGGTTGGGGTGGTGTCGTCGGTTTTGCCATTGCGGGTTACCATGCCCTTGATTTTGCCCACGTCATCCATGATCGCACTTAGAACCGGTATCGCCGGAGCTTGGGTGTCAACGTTGATGCTGAAGGTGTCGCTGGCTGGACTGGTGCTGCCTACTGCGTTGCTGACCGTCGCACTCAGTTCATGCAGACCGTCGCTTAATGCCGGGGTCTCGAATGTCCAGATGCCTTTGTTGTTGGCCGTTACCGTGCCCAGACTCAAGGTGCCATCCAGTATCTCAACCGTGGTTTTACTGGCCGCCGTACCGGTCAGGCTGATATTGGTATCGTCGGTTTTGTCTCCGTCGGCCAATAAACCCTTAACCCGACCTACGTCGTCTCTGGCCTTGGTGATACTCGGTGCGTTGGGAATTTTTGTGTTAACCGTGAACGTGAACGCTGCACTGGCCGTACTGGTGTTGCCCGCCGCATCGGTGGCCACGGCGGTCACGGTGTGGATGCCGTCTTTCAGTGTAGGGGGGGTGAAGCTCCAGCCTCCGGACTTGCCCGCAGTGACCGCACCCAAGCTGGTCGATCCATCAAAAATCTCAACCCGACTGGCCGCCTCGGCCTGACCTTTGATTAGGGGTTGGGCATCGTCAGTCGCGCCATTGGACTCAACATTACCCTTGATGCGGCCTGCATCATCTTCAAAGCTCACCAACACCGGTGCCGCCGGGGGCGTGGTATCGGTGGTGACTACAAAAGTGTTGCTGACTTCGCTGGTGTTTTTGGCCGCATCGGTGGATGTGGCCGTGAAACGCTGTGTGCCGTCGGTCAGTGCCGGGGTGGTGAAGATCCAGTCCCCTACCTTGCTGGCCTTCACCGTACCCAGGCTGGTTACACCGTTGAATACTTCTACCGTGCTGTTGGCTTCGGCTGTGCCGTTTAACTCCAAAGTGGCATCGTCCGTTCTTCCTTTATTGGGGACGAGCCCGGTTT
>JBPCSC010000488.1:0-13425 GCA_051007495.1 Methylococcaceae bacterium
CAGAGCACCGGATGTGGCCGTGTTGGCGGCTGATGCCCTGCCAGCCAGTGGCTGGATTGCGGGCGTGCCGCCGCTGGCGGTGGAATATGCGTCACGCGGACAAAACGAAGCTGCATTCTGTGTGGAGGATGTGTTTGAGTGAGTCATTTTCCTTCAACGTTTCTGACCGGTTCGTAGTCCCGCCTTCAGGCGGAATTATCAGAGTGCCTTAAGACGAGACGACTATCCTGTCGGTGGGCTTTCCCCCCGTGTCGGGCTACTTTACAATGCGCCACCTTTCACAGCCTCAAACGTAGCCGTTCAATTCGTGAAGGCATCCATCATCCCCCACACCGAACTGAGACATACACCGTGACTGAAATCGACTGGAATCAACTGGCACCGGAAACCGGGGCCATACGGGCGGGGCAGAGACGCACCGCTGAGGGGGAGCATTCAGATCCCATTTTTGCAACTTCCAGCTATGTGTTTGACAGTGCTGCTGAAGCCGCTCTGCGGTTTTCTGGTCAGTCAGGCGGAAATATCTATTCCCGCTTTACCAACCCTACCGTCCGTAGTTTTGAAGAACGCCTGGCCACGCTCGAATGCGGTCAGCGGTGTATCGCCGTGGCTTCGGGCATGGGGGCAATAGCGACCATGGCTTTGGGTTTGCTCAAATCAGGCGATCATGTGGTGTGTTCGCGGGGCGTATTTGGTAACACCGTCCTGTTGTTCCAAAACATTATGGGTAAATTTGGTGTAACCACTACTTTTGTTGATCTGACCGACATCACCGCCTGGGAGCAGGCGATACGCCCGGAAACCCGCTTGCTGTTTGTGGAAACGCCTTCCAATCCCTTGACCGAAATCGCCGATCTGGCCCGCCTGGCGGAGTTGGCTCATCACCATCACGCCTGGCTGGCCGTCGATAATTGTTTCTGTACTCCGGCCTTGCAACGGCCTTTGGAATGGGGGGCTGATCTGGTCATACACTCGGCCACCAAATATCTCGACGGCCAAGGTCGTTGCCTGGGTGGGGCCATCGTGGGGGCTAGTGACCTGCTGGATCAACACATTTATCCCATACTGCGTACGGCAGGGCCTACGCTGAGTGCGTTTAATGCCTGGGTGTTTCTTAAAGGCCTGGAAACCCTCTCACTCAGAATGAAGGCGCACAGCGAAAACGCCCTGCAACTGGCTAGATGGCTGGAAGCACGGCCCACCGTCAAGCGGGTGCATTATCCGGGCTTGCCCTCGCATCCCCAGCACGAACTGGCCATGCGCCAACAATCGACCGGTGGGGGGATAGTCAGCTTTGAAGTGGAGGGAGGGCGGGAAGCCGCCTGGCAGGTGATCGACTCTACCCGCTGGCTGTCCATTACGGCTAATTTGGGGGATGTCAAAACCACCATTACGCATCCGGCCAGCACGACGCATAGCCGCTTAAGTGCGGAAGAACGGGCGAAAGCAGGTATCGGCGAGGGTTTGATCCGCATCGCCGTGGGCCTTGAAAACATTGAAGACATCAAAAACGATTTGAAGATTTGAAAACTATGAAAGTATCTGTGTTCGGTTCTGGTTATGTCGGTCTGGTGACCGGTGCCTGTCTCGCGGAAGTCGGCAATGAAGTGCTGTGTATCGATATTGATCACGACAAAATTGACCGCCTCAATCAGGGTGATATTCCCATCTACGAACCTGGCCTGGATGTCATCGTCAAGCGCAATATGGGTTCGGGTCGTCTGCGCTTTACCACAGACATAGACCTGGCGGTTCAACACGGTTTGTTTCAGTTCATCGCGGTGGGTACTCCACCGGATGACGATGGCTCCGCCGATTTGCAATATGTGCTGGCCGTGGCCCGCAGTATCGGTGAACGCCTGGATATGTATCGGGTGGTGGTGAACAAATCGACCGTGCCGGTGGGGACGGCCGACAAGGTGAGAGAAACGATTAACCGGGTGCTGGAAGATCGCCAGAAAAAAATCGAATTTGATGTGGTGTCCAACCCGGAATTTTTGAAAGAAGGGGCGGCGATTGAGGACTTTATGAAACCCGATCGCATCATCGTAGGCACCGACAACCCCAGAACAACCGAACTGCTCAGGGCTTTATACGCGCCGTTCAACCGCAACCACGATCGCCTGGTGTGTATGGATATACGTTCCGCCGAACTGACCAAATATGCGGCGAACGCCATGTTGGCGACCAAAATCAGCTTTATGAACGAATTGGCCAATCTGGCCGAACGCCTGGGGGCCGACATCGAGAAAGTGCGACTGGGCATAGGCTCTGATCCGCGCATTGGCTACCATTTCATTTATCCGGGTTGTGGGTATGGCGGTTCGTGTTTCCCCAAAGATGTAAAGGCACTGGAACGCACTGCCCGGGATACCGGCTACGCAGCGGAGTTGTTGCAGGCGGTCGAATCGGTCAATGCGAGGCAGAAGCAACGGCTGGTGGAGAAAATCACCGCTTATTTTGAAGGCGATCTGGCCGGTAAAACCTTTGCCCTGTGGGGTTTGGCCTTCAAACCCAACACCGACGACATGCGTGATGCGTCCAGTCGGGTGTTAATGGAAGCCCTTTGGGCGCAGGGAGCCAGGGTGAGGGCTTATGATCCGGTGGCCATGCACGAAGCCAGTCGAATTTACCCCGAGCAGGCCGGATTAACCCTGTGCGATAGCCCGGAAGAGACCGTGCAGGGGGCAGATGCTTTGGTCATCGTGACCGAATGGAATGTCTTCCGTAGCCCTGACTTTGATGCCTTGAAATCATCCTTGACCTACCCGGTGATATTCGATGGCCGTAATCTTTATGATCCAGTCCGCATGGAAGCCCTGGGTTTTGATTACTACGGCATAGGCCGTGGCAAGGCGTGATCTCCTGAATCCCATAATGGCCTGTCCTCACCATGCGAGGTGTACCGTGAACGCTCTTTTTCCCAGCATTTCCCGCTTTGTGTTGAGTGTTGTGTTACTCGTTCTTGCCGGATCCGGCACCGCCTTTGCGATGCCGGCTTTCGTTAATGAACTCACGCAGTTGTGCATAAAAGCGGCCCGACCAGCCCCTGTCCTCAACTCCGAAACCTGCACCTCGTGTCATTCAGACACACTGGGGGGCACCTCTACGCTGTTGGCGGTGGGGCAAGTATTTCAACGTTATTGGGGGCAACCTGATCAGGCCTCGCTCAACACGGTGCTGGATACCTTCTGCAAAGGGGCGTATTTCAATGTGCAATACAACCAGAACGATCGGCTGAATAACGGGGCTTTGCCGCCCCGCTGGAACCGCCCCCCCGCCAGTTTTAGTTATAAGGGTGCGTTGCCGGTACACTGGCTGGCCGAATTGGGTGGGGAGAACCAAAGCCTGGTCTTATCACGGGCCGAGGCCGAACTCAAAACCGCCGCACTGCCCGACACATTCAACCTGTTGGCCATGCCGGAAAACTGCTGGGGCGAGAAGATGAATTTCGGCCTGGTGCGCCTGACCCGCAAAGCCAATCTGAACATACGGATAGAGGCCGATGCCAGCCAGAACTCAGACCTCATACCCGGTTTTGCCTTGTACCGTGGGTGGGATCAAGGACAAACCGCGCAAAATCATGATGTCATCGTATTTGGTGACAACAATCCGTTATCGACTACCGGCCTGACCTTCCTGGGGCAGGCTCTGGCCCCAACTCGGGGGGCGGTAGCAGAACAATCGTTTACAGGACTGGAACCGGGAAATTATGAGCTATTCGTCACGGTAGGCACCAACCGTTCCGCTCTGGGTGAATATGTGCTGACGCTTTCCACCAGCCCACCGGGCAGCGGGCTGAATGTCATGAAAATCGGCAACGGCCGCGTGATCAGCCAGCCTGCCGGTATCGACTGCGGGTCTACGTGTAACTCGGCTTTTGCCGTGGGTGCCCACGTCAACCTGACCGCTCAACCAGAACCCGGCTATCGCTTCAGTCAGTGGGATGGATGCCCGACTCAAACCGGCGACATCTGCACTGTGCGGCTGGATTACACCCAGACGCTCACTGCTCGTTTTGAACCCATAACGCACCGTTTGACCGTCAAACCCAGTGTCAGCAGCACGGTGTATTCGCAGGATTCCAAAATCAGTTGCGGATTGAATTCGCTGGGCTTGTGTCAGGCCGACTACCCCGAAGGCATCCGGGTGACTTTATTCCAGAAGGGCAAGGGAAGCTGGAGCGGATCCTGTACGGGCTTGGCCAATCGCTGTGAACTAAGCCTGGCGGCGGATGCGTGTGTGGCGACTCAGGTGGCGGGAGACGTACCGGTGAGTTGTGCCCCGGTCGCCAGTGTACCGGGGGCGAACACGGCAGAGCCAGTCGCCGGGGTGTGTGGAACGGCCAAGGACAGCCGGGTCAGCAGCCAGCCCAAAACTGCGGAAGCCCTGTGCCAGACCGGCAAGCCGACTCCACCCACCCGCTTGAAAGACGGTCGCTATTCCTGGTTGTGCGCCGCCATCGGCCCTGCCACTACCGCACGCTGCTATACGCTGGGTTCCAATGGCAAGCGTAATCAGTCAAGCCTCATCTTCAAACCAGACGCAAGTGCTGATGTTGCGGCAGGTGGCCAACTCGGTTTGACGCTGGAAGGCGGCAGCGGAGCCGGAGCCATAGGCATCACCCAAAGCCATCAGGCCGGGGTGGTCTGCGCCGTGATGCGCACAGGCCAGCGCGTCAGAGTCGTGGCGGGGCGTACGCCCGGAACCTGTACTTTGATCGCCACCAAGGCGGGAAACCGTACCTACAATGCAGTGCAGTCGGCTCCCGTTACCGTAACGATAAAGCCGTGAGGCCAGGCCGGGTGTGTGTTCATCTGGCGTACACGGCGCAGTTGTCACGCACCATGCGCTCTATCGAGAAGTGTTCCAGAACCCAGGCGCGGGCCGAGAGGCCGTAGCGTTGACGACGGTCAGAGTCAGGAATCAGGTGCTGCAGGTGTTCGCACAAAGCCTGGCTGTCGTTAGGGGGGATTAGTTCGCCGGTCAGGCCGGGTTTGACCACCTCGGGTATGCCGCCGACCCGACTGGCAATGATGGGAACCCCGGCCGCAGCGGCTTCCAGCAAGGATACGCCCAAGCCTTCCATCAGGGCTGGATGTACCAGCACATCCAGACACGGGATAACCCGCTCCAGATCACGACGAAACCCGGCCAGTATCACCCGTTCCTGCCAGCCATTTTGGGTTATGGTTTTGGCCAGTTCCTCAGCCAGAGGGCCTTGTCCAAACAGCAATACTTTGACTTCAGCGTGGCGGGACAAGACTTCCGGCAAAGCCTGAAAAAGTATGTGATGGCCTTTGCGAGGAATGAGTTGAGCCACCATGCCTACAGTCAGTGCGTCGTCTGGCAGGCCAAATTCGGTTCTGAACCAGCTTCTGTCGCCGTTGGGGGTGTAGCGGTCGGTGTCTACTGCACTGGGAATACACACCACCCGGTCAGAGTCCACTCCGGCCTCAATCAAAACCTCTCTTATTCCTTGCGAAATGGTAATGACGGTACGGAACAAGGGAAATTTTCCGTGTCGCTCCAGCCAATGCGGCGGGTTATCGACGCGGCGGCTGTAGATCATGGGAACACGCGCTTGCCAGCCAGCCAGGGCCGACAGCCAATCGCCCCGACGACTGTGAATGTGCAGCGCGTCAGGGCGTTCGCTCTGGATCACTCGACGCAAGCGTTGGATGTACGCCAGGTCAAGGTCGCCAGCAAAAGCAATGGGATGGGTGCGGATGATGGGGTTGGCGATGGACTCCAGCACGGCGGCCCCTTGGCTGGCCACCAGCAGATGCTCGCCGGAATCGGCCGTCATGCCATTGAGAAGATAGGCGACTTGCCGCGCACCGCCGTAGAGATGACGGCCTAATTCTATGTGTATGATTTTCATGATGCCGCGTCCATCAATCGCAGGGTCTCTGCCAGAACCGTGTCCACCGTGTGCTGCGCCATGCAATCGTGGCGACCGGCACAGGTCGGATGGCGACGACACGGGGAGCAGGTCATCGGCTGATACAGCACCGAAGCCCGTGGGTGGTGGGGGGTCAGATAAGGGCGAGTCGATCCGAACAGGGCTACGGTCGGGATGTTCAACACCATGGCGAGATGAGTCAGGCCGGTGTCCACCCCCACCAACACACGGGCTTGGGCGATCAGCGCGGCGGCTACGCCCAAGCGGGTTTGCCCGACCAGATTCACCAGATGATCGCCGCCGCGTTCCGCCCAGTGCCTGGCTTCATCCGCATCACCTGGCCCGCCCAACAAAATCACGCGGCATTGTGAGGTTCGCGATAAGTCAGCGGCCAAGGCCAGCCAGCGGTCTCTAAACCAGTGCTTTTGTGGGCGGGTGGTAAACGGGGCAAAGACGACGGGGCGGTGCTTGATGCCGTGCGCCTGCAGCAGTTGAGTGGCCAGGGCGGTGTCGTCCGGGGCGATAGACACCTGGGGAAGAAAGTCTGATGTTTCCGCCCCCAGGTGAGCGGCCAGCTTGCGGTATTCCTTGCCCATCAGTGGGCTGTCACTGTGGCGGTCAAGCGTTTCGGTCATCAGCCATTGGCTGCCTTCGCGTGAACCCAGGCCCACACGCAGCACCCCGCCCGCCAACCAGGCCCATACGCCGCTTTTCAACAAACCGTGTACATCCAGAACCAGATCATAACGGTTATTTCTTAGCCGCTGGATGAGGGTGCGGGCTTCCGACAAAACCGTAACGTAACGGCCTTGCCGACCCAGATCACGCCAGTAGGCCCTGGGCCAGAGTATCAGGCCGTCGAGTTGAGGATGATGATTGAGGAGATCGGCATAAGTGGATTCGGTTAGCCAGTCGATGTGGGCCTCCGGATACCGCGCTCGCAAGGCTGAAATCAACCCGGTGGCCATGATGACATCGCCCATGGCCCCCAGCCTGATGATGAGTATGTGCATGGGGTTTAGATTCCGGTTAGCCGGCCATACAGGTCGAGATATTCCCCTAAAATGACCTCCCGACTATAGCGTCGCTGCAACAGGGCCTGGCCACGTTCACCCATGGCACGGCGTTCGGATTCAGGCATGTTGAGCATGATGAGCAGGGTCTCGGCCATGGTTTTGGCATCGGCTATCGGGCAGATGAGGGCGTTGTCCTGATCGGTGACCAACTCCGAAGCCCCTTCGTTGGCCGTCGTTACCATGGGCAGGCGGTAATTCCAGGCTTCCAGTTGAACCACACCCAGTGGCTCATGTCGGGACGGGCAGACAAACACATCGGCCAGCGCGAAATAATGGCCAGGGGCATTTTGCCAGCCCAACCAATGAACACGGGCGTTAGCGTTTGATTGTCTGGCCTGTTCATGCAGAGATTCACGGATAGGCCCATCACCGGCAATCATCAAATGCACGGGGCGACCGGCCACGGTTTCGGGTAAAGCCGCAAAAGCAGCCAGCAGTTCCTGAAAGCCTTTTTTCTCGACAAACCGGCCCAGGGCAAACAACACCCAGGCGGTTTCAGGGATAGCGTGGCGGATACGCAAGGCCTCACGTTCCTCGGGTGACGGCACGCTGGGTGGTGGCACGAAATGGCCGATGTGAAAAACCCGATCGGCCGGCAGGCCCGAGCCGACCAGATAGTCGCATAACTTTCGGCTCACACCCACCCAGGCCTGGGCATGGCGGAAGCCGTCTATCTTATAAAACCCATCCAATCGAGCGACATGGACACTGCCGCTGGCTTGGGGTACGCGGGTCAGGCGGGTAGCCCGGCCCAAGTACGACTGGACGATGGCCGGTTGGATTTTGGCGATAAGACGGCGTATGTGCCACAGTGACCATACATCCCAGACATTGGCATAAGCCATAGGCAGCGGTTCAATCTGGACTTCCCGGAAGACTGGCATCAAGGGGCTGTCAGGGCGTAGCACTATGTTGGTGGGATGGCCCTCCTCATGGAGTGCTTGAACCAGGCGAAAACAGCATTGCTCGGCCCCGCCCATCTGATGACTGCCGATGAGGTGCAATGAGGGAAAAAGCGTGTTTGGGTTCATGATGGGTTAGTCGTGAGGTGAATCGAAGTGATAGCCGAATCGTTCAATATCTGCGTGGTAATGCCGGGCTACCCATTCAGCCGTGATGTCGGTGTAGTAGTTGCGGTAGTCCTTGTTACGGTCAGTGGCTTTGCGGGCGTGTTCCAGGGGGGGGCGGGCGATTCCTATGCGGGTGCAGGCTTCGGCAAAATGATCGGCCAGATGTTCGTAACGGCCTATGTAATCAACGAGGATGTTCCCGTTTAGATCAATCAGATATTCCGTTTGCCGCTCGGTGGACATATCGGCATGGTACTGCGGTGGGCGGGTAGGGTCAAACTTCCAGCTTAGAAAGGCTGCAAATCCATCCTGTCCAGCCAGCAAATGGGGCCTCTCCCGCCGTACATGATGCCAGGAACTGACCTGCAAATCCCAGGGATTCCGCACGAAAGCAAACTTGAATAAGCCTTCAAATACCTCGCGGGGCAGCATTTCCCTGGCGGCGATTATCTTGGCATGACGCGGAAATTTAGCCCCGATCTTGTGCCCGGTCAGGGCACTGAGGCGGCTGCACAGGTATTGAGGCAGGCGGTAGGGGTCAGTCCACTTATAGCGGTTTAGAGAATCCCGCACGCTGGTGCCACCGGTTTTGGCGATATGAACAAACAGGAAGTTATATTTTAAGGATAAAAGCATTTTGAGCCGTGTGGGTGGATAGAGGATGGTTTAAGAGGGGGCTTTTACACGCAGCAAGATGGACTCGCCGGTTTCTTACAGAGTCTCAACAGGAGTGCCAGGTGTCAGTCCTAATACGTAAAGATGCCGTTGGGTGCTGGCGGTTGCGTGATATTCCTGAACAGCTTGCTGTAACACACGCGCTGCCAGTGGGTGATGCAGCGTGTCAAACATGGCCTGGGCCAAGGCCTCAGCATCGCCCACCGCGACCAATCGCCCCAGGCTTCCGCCGGCCAGAATCTCATCCGGACCGCTTTGGCACTGGGTGGACACCACCGGAATTCCCAAGGCCATCGCTTCGGCCAGTACATTGGGCAGACCTTCCCAGCGTGAGGACAAAGCGAACAGAGCCGAGCGGGCCATATAGGCATAAGGATTGTCGACATGGCCTTTCAGACAGACATGGGCCTCCAGACCCAGCGTGCGGATTTGCTGCTCCAGTGCCGGACGCTCGCGGCCCTCACCCAAAATGAGCAAGCGGGCGGGACGGCGGGCCAACAAGCGGGCAAATGCGGCTATGAGGGTGGTGAAATCTTTCTGCCGGGTTAAACGGCCCGCACCCAGTATCAGCGGTATGGCCTGATCGGCGCACCAGGGATGCTCGACAGGCTCCTGGCTCAGGGCGTATACCCTGGAGGTAATCACCGGATTGCGTATGACGTGAATACGTTCGGTGGGCAGTTTTGACAGCGCGTGTATGTCATCGGCCACCCCTTGTGCATTGACGATTAACCCATCCAGCCTGGGATAAAACCAGCGCAAAGGGTGGGTGCGGATGTGCCGTAGCAGGGGCGGTTTGTGGGCCAGGGCCGCTGATAAGTGGGTTTCCAGTTTGCCCATCAGCGGCACGGAACTGCCTGATATGGCTTTAGCCAGGATGGCGGTGCGAATGGCCCTGTCTTTGAAGGCCAGCATGACGGTCGGGTGTTCGCGCTTGAGGTAGCGTGTCAACGCAGGTACAGCCAAAAGAGTGTGGCGCACGCCCAGCGGCATCATCCGCAACAGTGGGTGGTCAAGTTCGGCCAGTTGCGGATTGGGCGTACGTTCTATGGTTAAGAGGTCGACCGGTATGCCGGCATTGAGCACTTCTGGCAACAGGTTGAGCAGCATACGTTCTACCCCACCGGTACCAGAAAAGGATAAAAACAAAGCCAGTTTCGTTGGGGGTGGGTTCATACGTGGGAGGATTCCAGAAGAGTGATGAACGCCTGAGTGGCGTTGCGTATGTGATAAGGCTTGGCTGCTTGCCGCAGTTCAGACGAGGGCAGGGGGGCATCGAGTGTGGCCAATATGGCCGCACTCATGGCCTGATCATCCCCCACCGGAACCAGCCTGCCGTAGCGGCCCTGCTGCAACACTTCAGAGGGCCCGCTGATGCAATCGGTAGCGACTACCGGTGTGCCCACGGCTAGTGCTTCGATGAGCACGTTTGGGCAACCTTCCCAGCGAGAGCTAAGTACAAACACCGCTGCTCTGGCCAGATAGGCGTAGGGGTTGGTCACGAAACCAGGCCAATCGACTGCCTGGGCAATTCCGAGTGAGGCCGCCAGAGACTTGAGTGTGTCGGCCTGGTGCCCTGCTCCCAGGAGCATAAGCCGGGCCGGACGCGCCTGGTGTACTCGGGCAAACGCCTTGATCAGTGTAGGAAAATCTTTGGCGCGTGACATTCTTCCCGCGCCCATGATGACCGGGATATCTGGATCCTGTAACCAGGGATGGTGCAGCGCGACCCCGGCCAGTTCGTCCAGTTGAGGAGGGATGGTCGGGTTGGGAACAACGGCAATGTCGGTGAGAGGGCGGCCCGTCAGGCGGGATAAATCCAGAGCCACGCCCTGCGAATTGGCGAGCAGCCTGGGTTGGTCGCGCATTAACCGGGCCAGTTTGAGCCGTTTAAGCCACAGGGCAGGGGGGAAGCGATAGCGTTGTTCGGCCATGTGCAGCAAGGGCGTACCCACAAAGGCATAAAAGCAACAACGCTCAGATCCACCCAGACGCTGCCGCACGGTGGCCGCCATACGGTGATCGTCTGCCTGCCCGGTCAGAACCGCATCGGGCCGTCGGGCCTGGATAAATTGAAGCAGAAAATCAACCCAGGCCGCCTTGCCGGTGGCCGAAAACGCGACACACTCGACCGTCTCGTGGAGTTGCTCCATGAACGATCCTTGAGGGTCAGGCACCAACAGGCTGACCCGATGGCCGGACTGCACCAATCCGTTGGCCAGATAAACGAAATTGCGTTCTATGCCACCGTCACCGAAGGTGGGCAGAAACAGTACGATGTTCATGAGCGTGGGTGAAGGTGTTGAAGGAATAAGCCAGCCCGGCAAACAGAATGAGAAAACTGCGTCCATCGGGATGCAGCAGGGGAAATCCGAACAAGGAATACAAGGCCATCATCGCAAAGCTACCCAGAAAGAACACCAGGTAATCCGCAGGAAGTGAGCCGCTGCGGTAAGACCTGAACAACGCATTGACCATCAAAAAAGCGATGACCCCGCCACAGGCCATGCCCACGATACCGAAGCGGATTAAAACCTCCAGATAGAGGTTATGGAAATGGCGTAGCCAGATGGTGGGTTTGCCGGGTTCCTGATAAATCAAAAGCGGATTGCCGCTGTGCTCGATGAAGTATTTGGAAGAGCCGGTTCCCCAGCCCATCCAGGGTTTTTCCAGCCATTTTTCGTAACCAAACACCATAACGTTGTAACGATAACCCAAGGATGTGCGCGGAAGCTGTTCCGCTTGCTCATGGGCGATGATGGAACTGATCGCGGTTTTTTCTTCGTGTACCCGCTTGGTAATCAGTTTGTGGTTAAGCCCGGTTACGGTGAGAATCAGCACCCCGGCCAGCAAAAAAGGCCATAAGCGCTGCAATTGGGGTTCAGTTTGGGTGCGCAGGTTTAACACAAAGACCGTAATGACGGCCATGGGTATCAGGACGATGTCCATAAGCCAGGTTTGCCGGGATTGGCTCACCAATACGGCCAGAGTGGAAACCACCAGCAGCACGGCCCAGCCCAGGCGCAACCATCGACCGGGGGTGCGAAAGAGGCGAGGGGCAAATACGATCAAACCCAGAATGGCGATGCTGTGGATAAAACCGCTGTAGGCAATCGAAAGATGAAAGCCGGTGCGATCATGCCAATGGCCTTTGAGGATTTCCGGCCAATGCGATTTGAACAGCAAACCCAGCATCAAACCCGCCAATGCCGTGAGCAGAATGAGGTGAATGTGGCGGGTTTGGCCTCGAACAAACCAGGCCACCGGCAAAAAGGCCGCGAGTTGCCACCAGTTGGCGGCATCAAGCCAGCGGTCAGTGAGGGTGTCTTGTTCGGATGGGTCAGGGTAGACGGTTCTGGCCATCACATAGACCGCCCAGACGATGACGGTGATCACGGCTGGATCACGCCGGAAGCCGGATTGGCCAAGCAAGTAAAACAAAGCCCCCAGCAACGCCAATACAGCCAGAGTTCCGCCTGAAGTGGAAAGCCAGGCGGTTAGTGCCAGTAAGACCGAAACCCACAAACCCAGGCGGCGGAACATCGTGGTTTTTGCGTACAAGTCATTGTCCTCAGTTACACCGGAGGCTGGCTGATCGTGGCCAGACTACGTAACCATTTCAACATCATGCCTAGAATTAAGGCCGCGCTGATGCCGACCAAGGCGTATTGCAGGCTTTTGGAGAGATCGGTTTGCAGCAGGCCCGCACCGATCAGGCTGGCCGTCACACCCAGTGGCAGAAAGCCTATGAAGCTTCCAAGCAGAAATTCCCACTGATGGATGCGGGTCAGCCCCAAAAACAAATTGTTATAGAATCCACTCATGGGTAACTGGCGTATCACCAACACGGCCAGTACGCCGTTGCTTTCAATCATGCCGGTGAAGCGGCTGAACTTCTCGTAGTTTTTGAGTTCGTAGCGGGCCCCAAAATGGCGGGCGAATACAAACACCCCCCAGGAACCGATCAACGTGGTGAACTGGCTCCAGAGTATGCCTTCCACGGCACCGAAGAGCATTCCGGCCAGTGAACACAACAACAACCGGGGTGCTCCGACGGCGGTCAAAATGATGCTGATGCCGGCGTATATCCACGGAGCGGCTTGCCCGTAGTGGGTGAGTTGCTCTTTTAACCACTCACCCTGGCTCAACCATTGTTTAAGCGGGGTGAAGTAGATCAGCATTCCCATCGCCAAAAAGGAAAGAAACAAGGCAGCGTGAGTCCAGTGACCGGCGGAATGGGTGGCCGAACGGGAGCTTGGATCGGGTTTCTGCATGGGCTATGCCGTATCAGTGGGTAAAAAGGTTATTATAAAGCAGCCGCTGAGAAAGTTTAGATGCTAGTGTTCATGCCAGTTCTGGGCAATCACGGCCTTATCACGATGATCAATCAATAAAAAACCGAGAGGAAAAAACAATGCTCATCTTTATGAAAGTGCTGGTAGGTCTTTCCATACTGATTTTTCTGGTAGGACTCATCAAGCCCAAGTGGATTTTGTTCTGGATGAAAAGACCGGATCGGATCACGGTCACTACAATTGCCCTGGTGTTGTTCATTTCCTCCTGCACGGGTAACGCTAAATTGAACCTCAAACACAAGGCTCAATCCGACGCTCCGCAGCACCGCACTGTGGATGACCAAAACAATCTGGACTTCGGTCGTGCGCGGTAATCAGGAACGCCACAGGACAGCGTTTGGCTG
>JBPCSC010000489.1:0-2087 GCA_051007495.1 Methylococcaceae bacterium
GCGTTCAAAGCCACCTCGCCCAAGCCCCTCCTCAAACGCCCCAGCAAATGAAAAACATCCTTCGCCATATCCAAAACCTGCCTAAAAGTGGGTGGTCTTAGGGCGGGAAGGGAGTAACACTAAACATCTCCAGATCAAAATGACTTAAAGCATTTTTTCCGTGTTTTCCGTGTATTCCGTGGTTTAATGTATTAATTTCTAATAACGAAAGACACACACCAAACAGATATCTCTATTTACAACCGCTCCATCGCCCGCTGCAATTCATCGCCTGCTCGGTCAATGTCGGCGATTTGCTGATCGAATTGCGTTTGCATGACCTGCTGAATTTCCAGAAAACGCTGAAACGCAGCCTGGCCACGGCTCATGCTGTGGGCGGTTTGTTGTAAGGCGAAAAATGCCGACGTGACCACGTCATCTCTAAATAAGCTTTTAAGTTGCTCGACGGTTAAACGCGGGTCGGAATCAAGCGGGGCTTCGCGGTAGAGTTCCAGCGCGTGACCCCGATCCACCCCAAAGTTTTGCTGCATGACATCAAGATACGCAGAACCGGGTTCCTCGTCCTGATTCACCGCGCTTTTGTGCAGGACGGTAAAAACCCGGGCCGAAGTCGCTCGCCGCATCTCTTCGTCGCTATCGCCCTGCACGGTAGGATTGATTAACGCCTTGCCGTGTTGTTGAAGTAAATGGAGTATAAAAGACAGCGATAATGTGCCATCACGATACCCTTGAATATAGGTATCAACCCGTTCGGATTGCAGTATATTTTCCTGGGCCAATTCCCGCAGCAGGCGTTCAATCTGTAAAGATACATCAGCCGAAACAGGGCTGTTGATCATTTTCTCCAGGCTGGAATCCGGGTGTTTTTGGCGCATGGCGTGGAAAATAGTTTCCAGCTTTTGCATGATTTGTTGACCCAAGGCACGTCGTCGTTCATCGTTTATGCCGCCGCTACGTACCAAACGCACAATTCCCCAGGCGGTACTGGCAAATATCAACGTAGTTCCAATAACCCAGCCTACCGGCGTTGTGACCGTAGTCGTCGCCACCAAACCCCCGGCCCGAAGTATTCCGGTCGGCAACAAACTCACCAAAAACCTGACGCTGGTGGGGAGTACAAAGCTCAAACGTGCTGCCAGGGGAATGGTGGTAGTGACTATATTGGCACCAAAGAAACCGGCCACGTTTGTAGCCAGACCATACCCCGCCATTGCGCCGGCCATACCGCCTGCCAGTTCACCTGCCATCCCCACTTTATCGCGTGCCTGGGTATTTTGATACGTCTTAATGTATTCGCCCACCAAAGGCTTATCGTCGTGATTATTTTTTTCAGTGGTCATGGGTATTAAATTCCATTGGCAAAGTATTCATCACGCAAGGCGACGAAAATATCGCCCAGTAATTGGAAGAATCGCTTGGCCAGGGTAATGATGTCTTCAAACATGGAACCGGAAACGGTTTGCCCGCCTTCGATTTTGTCCAGTCTATGCCCTGCCAAGGCACCCATGGTAGCCCCTATAGCCATGGCGATGGGGGCCAGCCAGGGACCTATAAACGGTATGAGATTCACCAGTGCCCCCAGTGCCGCGCCTATGGCTACACCGAGTACCAGATTAGGATTGGCGCGTATGAATTCCCATAGTTTCATCACAATGATACGCCCGACATTGACGACTTCACCGGCAATAATTTTGGTTTTTTCCCAGAGTTCCTGCATACGGGTTACCAACTCCAGCTTGGCCCCGCGATTGTTCAACAGGGTAACGATATCAGCCCAGTCGAGGTTATGAGTTGCTCCATTTAATAGCATCAATTCCAGTTGAGCATCGGTGACGTTGCGAATGGTAATGGCTTGTTGGTTAGTTGACATATCAGAGTCCTGAAAGGATAAAAGTTAAAGTGAGGTGATGGATCAGTTCATTATCCGTAGAGACTATCGTGCAGGTCAGTCGTTATTAACAACCGTTGGTTGATCGGGTTGAGGTAACGGGATTGCGCCCGTTACCCCTCCCACACCACCGGACATGCGGTTTTCCGCATCCGGCGGTTGGAGCCAGCGGTTTTAACCGCCCGGAGGTTGCCCTCCG
>JBPCSC010000490.1:0-26751 GCA_051007495.1 Methylococcaceae bacterium
CCCACGATCTGGGCATAGTCGCCCGTCACGCCGATCGTGTAGCCGTCATGCAGAAAGGGCGCATCGTCGAAACCAACCCGGTGGCTCAGTTTTTCGATACCCAGCAGCATCCTTACAGCCGTGAACTGTATGCCGCCAGGCCTCGTCTGGACTCTTGCCTGTCTCGTCCTGAACGCAAGCCCTCCCCCGTTCTGCTTGAAGTGGAACAGTTCAGTGTGCACTACCCGGTTCGGCGTGGCGGGTTGCTGCGCACGGTAGCCCGGGTTCCGGCCGTGGACGGCGTGTCGTTCACGCTGCAACGGGGCGAGACTCTAGCCTTGGTGGGCGAGTCCGGTTGCGGCAAAACCACTCTGGGGAAAGGCTTGATTGATCTGGTACAGAAAACCGCTGGCGTGGTTCGGCTGGACGGATTGCCCGTCGATTACCGCCATCCCGGTACCCGCAGGCATTTGTGTCAGTCGGTGCAAATCGTGTTTCAAGATCCTTATTCCGCCATGAATCCCAGGCTGTTGGTGGGCGACATCATTGCCGAAGGCATGATCTCATTGCGCCCTGAGTGGTCGGCCCGCGAACGGCAGGATCGGATACGGATGTTATTGTCACAAGTGGGTTTGCCCGACCACGCCCTAAGCCGCTATCCGCATGAATTTTCCGGCGGCCAGCGGCAGCGCATTTCCATAGCCCGCGCTCTGGCGGTAGAACCGCGCGTGCTGATTTGTGATGAACCCACCAGTGCCCTGGATGTTTCAGTTCAGGCGCGTATTCTGGATTTACTGCGTTCCTTTCAATCCACTCTGGGCTTGGGTTATCTTTTCATCACTCATGATCTGGCGGTGGTGGCCGAATTGGCCGACCGCGTGGCCGTCATGCAGAGTGGCCGTATCGTCGAAACCGGCCCTACCCGCAGGATATTGTTCACCCCCCAACACGCTTATACCCAGCGATTACTGGAAGACTCGCCATGCTGATTACCCGTTTCATCGCTCTGGTTTTGGTTTTGGCCGCCCCGCTTGCCAGCAATGCCGATGTCCAGCAACAACGTACCCTCCTGCTGCAAGCCGAAAAGGCCTTGGCTCAAGGTCATGCCGAGGAAGCCCGTCGCCTGAGTACGCAACTGTCCGACTACCCCCTGTATCCGTTTCTGTGGGCGAAAATCCTGACAGATGACCGTGTAGATGCGGCGGATATACCGGCTTTTCTGCAACGTTACGGCGATACCCGCTACGCCTTGGCCCTCCGGCGGAAATGGCTGGACTACCTCATCATGAAAGGGGATTTCCGAAGTTTTATGCAGCATTATGCTGACACCGACGACGTACACATCCAGTGTGACTATTTCTGGGTGCTGCACAAAACCGGTAAGGATAAGGACGCGCAGGTGGGGGCTGAGAGGCTTTGGCGCAGCGGCGATCCGCGTCCTTTGGCCTGTGATCGGCTGTTTGCCTGGTGGCAGTCGACTCCTGCCTATAATCCTGGCCTGCTGTGGGCACGATTCGGCCTGGCCCTCAAAAAGAAACAAACCGGTCTGATC
Source organism: Methylococcaceae bacterium (assembly GCA_051007495.1). GTDB lineage: Bacteria > Pseudomonadota > Gammaproteobacteria > Methylococcales > Methylococcaceae > CAIVXW01. The sequence goes on from JBPCSC010000490.1 coordinate 1,532, forward strand.
AACCACTTGCGCCAACAACTGCCCGCCAGGGAGCAAACCACGGCGGATTTTTGGCTGGAGGTGGACGAAAACCCGGCACTGGCCGCAGAGTGCGGCATCTGGAACCGGGGGGGCAGCGCGTCGGGGGATATCTTCGCTCACGGCGTGGATAGACTCGCCTCCACTCAGCCTCTGGAGGCCCGCCATCTGTGGAATCTCAGGCGCAATGATTTCATCATCGACCACGACCTGGCCGCCCACACCGAACGGCATCTGGCCCTGGCCCTGGCGACGGATCGTTACTCTGAAGCTCAGGCCGATTTGGGGCTGATGCCCAGCACCGTGGCGGATGGTCAAACCCGAGCCTGGCACATACGCAGCGCGCTCATCAAACAGGACTGGTGGGGTGTGCTGGACGCTATGGAGTGGTTGAATGCCGATGAGCGCAAGGAATCGGAATGGCGATACTGGCAGGCGCGTGCTTTGGAGTCCACCGGTGATCAAGACACCGCCAGGATGCTCTACACACTGGCCGCCAGCGAGCGGGATTTCTACGGACTGGCGGCCTCGGCCCGGTTGGAACAGGCTCATGCGGTTAAACTTGATCCGCTTTCTTTCACAGAGGCGGAACTCAACCGACTGGCCAACAGCCCCGCCCTGCTGCGGGTACAGGAATTTCGTGCGCTGAACCGTCAGGGTGAAGCCGTCAGCGAATGGACACACACCCTCAAAAACCTGCCCCCGCGTGACATTGCCCTGGCGGCCCATCTGGCCCGCCAATGGGGGCAGGACAGGCTGGCGATGATCACCATCGCCAAAGCACTCCCTTATGACGATGTCACGATACGTTTCCCTATGGGGTACAGGGAGCCTGTCACCCAACAGGCCCGCACTTTGGGGGTCGACCCCGCACTGGTATTCAGCTTGATACGGCGAGAGAGTGCCTTTGAGCCTGCGGCGCGTTCCAGCGTAGGGGCATTAGGTTTAATGCAAATCATGCCGACCACCGTCAAGCACATCGCCGCACTGCTGCATGAACCCGGACGAGAAGCCCAGGATATGCTCGACCCCAATATAAACGTCCGATACGGAACGGCGTATTTCCGGCACCTGATGGAACATTTCAACCAGCACTTTGCCCTGGTCGCTGCCGCCTACAATGCCGGAATGGGTAAAGTGGAACGCTGGTTACCCGCCAGCAAACCCATGCCGGCTGACATCTGGATAGAAACCATACCCTACCTGGAAACCCGCCAATACGTAACGGCCCTTTTAAGTTCAGCGGTGATTTATCAAAGCCGTATAGGCGGAAGAACAGACGGTTTGCGTTCGTTATTATCTGACATTCAACCCGGCATCAAGGGCATGAATACCACCCGCCAAGAAGAAATAATACCCACCCCGCTTTGCCCATAATCCGGTGCGAAAGCATTATCCCTTCGGATGGCCGTTCAGGCCGGATTCCACGGCTAGCCCGGTCTTGAATTAATGAGCAAGGGCAGGGGTGTCACTCCCCAAACAGTTGATGATCAATCAGATCGCACAGGCAGTGGGTTATCAAGAGGTGCATTTCCTGTATGCGGGCGGTGCTGTCTGAAGGAATGCGCAATTCAAGATCAGTTTCACGCAAGAGTGGAGCCAATGCTCCACCATCTTTACCCGTCAGTGCGATAACCGACATATCGCGTTCGTGTGCGGCTGTCACGGCTTTAAGCAAATTGCCGGAATTGCCGCTGCTGGTGTAGAGGATCAATAAATCTCCGGCATGACCTAAAGCCCTGAGCGGCTTGGCAAATACTTCGTCGTAACGGTAGTCGTTGGCGATGGAGGTCAAGGTTGAGGTGTCGGTGCTCAAGGCCACGGCCGGCAGGCCAGGGCGGTCGCGTTCAAAACGGTTAAGCAACTCGGATGACAGATGCTGGGCTTCGGCCGCTGAGCCTCCGTTGCCACAGGTCAAAATTTTGCCGTCGCTCAACAAGCATTGAACCATTCTCATGCCGGCAATTTCGATCATCTCCCCCAAAATATTCAAGGTTTCAGTGTGGACTTCATTATGGGTGATGAACTGGTAAGTGATGCGTTCTCTGGTGTTCATGGTGTGTGGTTTTAACTGATACGAAAGGCGTCTTTGATCCACTGAGCATGGAAACGACCATTGGTGGAATTCAAGGCCAGCACATCAAAGCGGGTGGTGGATTGGAGGCGTTTTTCTTTGCAATAGTAGGTGGCCGTTTTGATGATGCGGGCCTGCTTGGTACGGGTCACGCTTTCCTGGGCACTGCCGTGGCGCGGATTGCTCCGGTAGCGTACTTCAACGAATACGGTGATGCTTCCATCACGCATGACCAGATCAATTTCTCCGCTGCGTGAGTGGTAATTGCGTTCAAGCAAAACCAGACCTTGGGCCAGCAAATAATCCAGCGCGAAATCTTCGGCTTGCTGACCGGCACTGCCCTCCTTCAGAAAACTCAAGGTGATACTCCCGCAACAGGGATGATGGGTGCGGTGCCGCGTATTTCAGGATGCCCGTTTTGAAACTGGGCACAACTCATTTGCCGCTCGAAGTGATTCCCCGGGCGCAGGGCCAGGGTGCCGGTCAGCCCGGAATGTCGATACTGGTTATCTTGCTTTAGCGTTTCCAGATCTGGCAGCAACCGGTAGGCATCTATGCCCATGGCGATCAGCTTGACGTAATCCGGTTTTGTACCCTGTATTAGCCCGGCCAGTTGATCGGAAGACAGGGGATCGACACTGCCGCGATCCAGCAACCAGGGCACATCGCAGAATATCACGCCGCTCAAATCCAGATCGCTGGCCGGATCGGACTTTCCGGAAAAAACCTGGGATGAGGCATAGACGGGCAGGGCACTGGTGGTTTGGAACTGGAGTTGTGGAACCAGTAAATGTGCATCCCGGGCATCGGCCACCAGGTATACAAAAATGCCGCGTGCAGCAGGAGGCACGCTGGCCAGCACGGTTTTGACCGGTTGGGTGTAGTCGTCGCTGTGGTAAGGATAAAACTGGCTGGCCAGCACAGTGCCGCCGATCTGCTTCCACCAGGTCGTAAAATGAGCCGCGATGCGCTGCCCGAAATTGCTGTTCGGAGCCAGCACCAGTGCTGAACGCTGGCCATCAAACCAGGCACTGGCGGCAACCTGCTCCACCTCCTGTTCAGGGCTGAGGCTTAACTGATAAACCGCCTCATTTTGAAGCTTTGCGACTTCATTCAACGCCATAACCGGCACAGACAGACCGCTGCTCTGAATCAACGCCCCCACCTGCTCCTTGGTTAAAGGGCCGATAATGGCGGAAGCCCCTTCGTTGACCAGTTGTCGGTAGAGTTCCTGGATGTCACCGGACTGGCTGTCCAGCACACGCAAGGGCAATTTATCGGGATGGGTGTCGGCATTCTGCGCGGCATCCAGCCCCGCCTTGATGGCCGTAGCCGCTTCGGAATAGGTTCCACTTAAAGGCAGCAGCACTCCGATGAAAGAAGCCGCCGCAGTGGGGGCGGCAGTCAGCGGGGCAGTAGGGGAGGGCGGTATTACGGCCGGGGTGGTTTCCAGTGGAGACACTTCTACTCCGGCGGTGCGGTTTTGTTCCAGCCTGGCCAGAAAAGCCCCGTCTGCCGGGTGATTGGGGAAACGCCGTCGCCAGTCCGCCAAAGCCTGGGCCACCCGGGCCGGGCTTCCAGAACCCACGATGCGTACCAGTTCCATCCAGCCCGCCAGCACATCGGGCGGGGGAGGTTGCCGCGTGGCTAGAAATCCTTCAGGCAATTTGGAGAGTGTTTCGTAGGTCAGGGTGTGGGTACGCAGCAGTTCATCAGGGCGATTTTGGAAGCGGCTGGCGGTGATGGATTCGTGGGCACTTTCCAGAAGATTGCCCAGTTGATTCAAGGCGGAAGCCCGCAATAAATGGAAATGGGCGCGCCTTTGGGCATCCAGTTTATCCAGATGCACAGCACCTAGTTTGGCCATGGCCTCCCGGGATTTCCCCTGGCTCAAATCCAGACGGCTTTTAAGCAGCAGCAGTTGATCCTGATCGACTGAATCCAGTTCGTCCGGGTTGACCGAATGAGCCAACTTTTGCGCGATCTGGCCTTGTCCGGCACGCAAAGCTGCATCGGTGGCTTTGAGACGAAAATAATCGGGAAATTGGGTGGAAGCGGCTAGCTCTTGATAGGCGTGAAGTGCGGTTTCGTATTCACCCTGAGCGAGTTGATGATCGGCTATCATCACTCTGGGGTCTGTGGCTACACGCTGAGCGATGGGCCCTGCACATCCGGCTAGAACCAACACGGCCATGCCGATCAGAAAACAGTAAGATTTAGACATACACCAATAATATAAGGGGACAAGCTACGTGATTGCTCAAGGCATACTATACCTAGTCGCAACGCCCATCGGCAATCTGGCCGATTTCAGTTTCCGGGCGGTCGACACCTTGAAACAGGTGGACTTTATTGCCTGTGAAGACACCCGCCACAGTCAGCCATTATTGCATCATTACGGGATCAACCGGCCTTTACTGGCCGTGCATGAACACAATGAAGATCAGAGTGTTGGCCGCTTGATCGGTCATCTGCTCGCTGGCCAATCCATCGCTCTGATGAGTGATGCCGGAACCCCCCTCATCAATGATCCTGGCTTTCCGCTGGTGCGTGCTGCCATTGAAGCGGGCATTCGGGTGATGCCCATTCCGGGGGCTTGTGCCCTGATCGCCGCGCTGACGGCCTCAGGTTTGCCTACTCACCGGTTCAGTTATGAGGGATTTCCGCCCCGCAAATCAGCCGCACGGCTTGCGGTTTTAGAGGCATTAAAAAACGATGCGAGAACCCTGATTTTTTACGAAGCCAGCCACAGGGTTGAGGCGTTTTTGGCTGATCTGGCTCAGGTGTTCCATAGTGATCGGCCACTGGTGATAGCCCGGGAATTGACTAAACGTTACGAAACCCTGGCCCGCACAACCGTGGGGGCGGCATCGGCTTTACTGGGCAGTTCGCAAGATATGCAAAAGGGAGAATTCGTCATCGTGGTGGCGGGTCGGCCTGAAGACTACCGCGATGAGTCCGAGACCAGAGAAATGAAGAGAGTTTTAGGGCTGTTGCTGAGTGAATGCAGCCTCAAGACGGCGGTCAACCTGACGGTAAAAATTACCGGTGCAAAAAAGGACGAAGTGTACCGCGTGGCTTTGACGCTCAAGGCGGAACACGAAGAAGGGAACGGGTGACCGGGTGATGTCCGGTTAGCCGTTCCCTTCGTCATATCGACACCCGGGCCATTAGGGCTTATTGAGGCCGACCCTCACGATTCGACTCGCGTAAGGGTTGGTCGGGACTCATCGTCTTGCCGCTTTTTAGCGTGTCGCCGGTGAGTTTGGCGATCATGTCATCCCACGATGTGTATTGCTTGAATGTGGGATGGCCCGTGGCGATCTTCACCCCCACTTCATGACGAGCCATTTCTATGATCTCGTCGGGTTTTTTGCCGTCTACGGCTTTGATAAACGCATCCGGCCCTTCTTCAGCCTTGATCTTGTCCAGAATGCCAAAGGCGGTATCAAATACGACCCGTGAATCGGTGGGCAGATAACGTTTTACCTGTATGGCCGAACGGTAGGCCGTCTCACGCGAATGGCCGTTGATGGAATCAGAACCGCGCAAAAATGCCGGCAGGAAGTAGATGATGGCCAATATGACCATGACACCCGCGAGTACTTTCATAGTTGAATCTCCTGAGTTGGTGGTTGAATTTTGGTTTTTCTGTTAATTAGTGATGATGCCGCAAGGATCAGGGCACACCGCTAGGTATCGTAATGTTGTACGGTGCCAGGCCCCGCAGGTTCGCGGTCTGACCAGGGAAGGTGATGAGTGTTTACGAATTTTCAATCCGATGCCGTTAACATTTGGCTAATGACTGCCCCCCTGCGGTTTGAGTTCCAGATGGCAAGCCTTTTGTTTGGCGAATGAAGGCAATCCCTACACTTTATGACACAATAGCCTCCCTTCAGTCAGAGCACCAACGGCTTTTAATTCCATAGTGTGGTCGAATGCCTACCTACTTAAGTAGGTTAATCTGATTCTGGCTAAGGGAATTCACGAGGTGTCAGTGTGACTGGCCCACGGACAGCATTCCTCCCATTGAACGTACCTGAGTAGTGTACCAAGAATGTTAGACATAAACCGACTGATGCCTCATGGCGTGTGCTTTGAGTGGCGACCTGAACTCCTGCTGGCTCACGGCCTGTCCGATGGCCTGACTACCCTGGCCTATTTTTCAATTCCTGTACTCATACTGCATATCATCCACCAACGGCCTATTCTGAAGGTAGGTGGGGTATATCAGGTATTTGTTCTGTTTATACTGGCCTGTGGCATTGGTCATGTACTGGATGTGTGGACAATCTGGCATCCGGATTATTATTTGCAGGCCGTATCAAAAGCCTTTACCGCGATTATCTCCATAATTGCGGTATATAAACTGTGGACACTGATTCCCCTGCTGGAACGAATTCCCAGCATGGATGAATACGAAGCCAGAAACAGGGCTTTGCAGGAAGAAATAATCGCTCATATCGCAACCGAAGAAAATTTGCGCCAACAAAAACTGATGACTGATCAGTTGCAGCAAACCCTGAACGAATATGCCCTGGTCAGCGTTACCGATGGCGAAGTGAGCATCCTGTACGCGAACGAGCACTTCTGTAAGGTTTCCGGATATACAGCGGAGGAGTTACTGGGACAGAATCACCGTATTGTCAATTCGGGTTACCATGATGAAGACTTCTTTAAAAATTTATGGGCAAGCATATCCAGCGGAAGCACCTGGAGAGGGGAAATATGCAACCTGAAAAAGAACGGCACCACTTATTGGGTGGATGCCATGATTCGCCCCATGAACAATGAAAACGGAATACCTTACCGATACATCAGCGTACGCAGGGAAATTACCAATGAAATGCTGAACCGGGACAGCCTTACCCGGGGCAAGCACGAGGCTGAGATAATGGTCAGACAGATACTGGAAAACCTGCCTGCCTATGCGTCAATCAAGGACGAAAATGGCACCATGGTTTATGCAAATTCCCTGGCCTGCTCCTTGTTCGGGAAAACCCAGGAAGAAATATCCGGGCATAATGATCTTGAGTTTTTTGAACCCGGTTTCGGAAACGCCATAAGAGACAGTGAAATAAAAGTCCTCAGAGATGGCGTTGCGATTACTGTAGAAGAATCGGTACAAGTACCCGGCAAGCAGGAAATCCGTCATGTGGTCGCGGCCAAAGTACCCCTTCACCGCGAAGATGGTTCGATTAAAGGCTTGCTGGTAATTGCCAACGACATCACCGAACAGAAACAGAACGAGTTACGGATAGAAGAACTGGCACATTTCAACCAGTCCATACTCGATTCACTCAATGCCAAAGTATGCGTCATTAATGCGACGGGTTCTCTTTTAGCCGTTAACCGGGCATGGACGGAAAGTCCGGATATGTTTAAACTGGAAGATGGACACAATTATCTTGATGTATGTGATGCTGCCCCGGTTTCGGATTTAGTCGCTCATCAGGTGGCTAAAGGACTGCGCCAGATCATCAATGGCCAAATAATCCACTTTGCACTGGAATACCCGTGTGAGTTATGTGGACAGTCTGTTCGGGTTGGAGTGGATGATGCAGACCCGAATGACTGGTATCTGCTGGATGCCACCCGGTTCCCGGGAGAACCTCTGCGCATAGTAGTCAGTCATACCAATATCACTGAACGGATGCGTTTGGGCCAGCAGTTGAAAAGCAAGGAACAACTACTCACCACCATACTGAACAACATGGGTGCGTCTGTTTACATGAAAACCCCTGAATTGCAGTATCTGTATGTGAATCCGCAATGTGCTGCGTTGTATGGTCATGCCTCTGAAAGCATGCTGGGCATGAGAGATGAGGACATTGTTTGTGAAGCCACTGCCAAAGAACTGGGGAAACTGGATAAACTGGTAATGGGTTCCGCAGAAAAAGTCGAGGGCATGGAAACCTTCAAGCGTACGGATGATTCCGCAGAACGGTATCTCTGGAGCATCAAAATGCCTTTGCGGGATGAATGTAACACCATCACGGCATTGTTGGGTATATCCACAGACATTACCGACAGAAAAAGGCTTGAAGATGAACACCTGCATACAATGGAACGATCGACGCGTGTCAAAACCGAATTCATGGCCAATATAAGCCATGAAATCAGAACCCCCATGAACAGTGTTCTGGGTGTAACCGAATTACTCCGTGATACTACACTGGATGGCGAGCAATCCCATTATCTCGACATACTTCAATTCTCCTGTCAGCATGTATTGTGTCTTATTAACGACATGCTGGAGTTATCCAAGATTGAAGCCGGGCACTGGATCATGGAAAACAGACCATTCAAACTTTCGGATATGCTTTCGGCGGTGCTGAAAAGCCTGATTCCCCTGGCCGACAACAAAGGCCTGAAACTGATACAGGATGTCAGCACACAGATACCGGATCATTATCAGGGCAGTCCTTTGCGTATCGGCCAGATCATTACCAATCTGGTGGGTAATGCCATCAAATTCACCCGTTCCGGCAGTATCACGGTCACCATCAAGGAATCAGAAAACGCACACCCCGATCTGGAACGGGATCAAATCGTGCTGCATTTTGCGGTGAGGGATACCGGCATCGGTATCCCTCAGGAACATCAGGACAGGATATTCAAGGCCTTTGAACAAATCGAAAGCGGGAATGATCTGCAAGTGCAGGGTACGGGTTTAGGACTCACCATTAGTTCGAGTTTGGTGTTTCTGATGGGGGGACAGTTAAAAGTAATAAGTACCGAAGGTGTAGGCAGTACTTTTTATTTTGATCTGCCTTTGCAAAAGGGGAACCCCAGTGAAAGCGACCAAAAAGTGCAATCTAGTGGGGCCATTTCTCTGAAAGGCAAGAAAATCCTGCTGGTGGAAGATAACGAAATCAATCGGGAACTGGTCGAAGCCCGACTCAAAAAACTGGAATGTATCATATACAGTGCCGAACACGGCAAGAAAGCACTTGAGATACTGCATCAGGAACGTTTTGACCTGATACTCATGGATATGCGTATGCCCATCATGGATGGCCCTACTGCAACCCGTTTATTCCGCCTTGAAGAGCGTGAATCGGGATGGTCGTACACGCCCATTCTGGCACTGACCGCCAACGCTCACGAAGAAGACGTGCGTACCTGTCTGGAGTCTGGAATGGACGGTCACATCGGCAAGCCATTTACAGTTGACATGCTGCTGGAAGGTATAGCGGCGGTGTACAGGAAATTAGACGGTCATAACGAAAAAAACAAATCAATGGCACTATCCACCACCTTGAGCACTGCTGCAGTACTCGACGTGGCAGCGGCCCTGGATATGGTGGCCAATGACGAAGATTTGCTATACACCATAGAAACCAAGTTTGTTGCTCGTTATCCCGAATTGCTGGCCCAGATACGTACTGCGGTAGAGACGGCCAATTGTGAACTGGGCCGGGATGCTGCCCATACCTTGAAAGGCAACGCCGGTTATCTCTGTGCACACGAATTAAGGCAATGTGCCGCGTTACTTGAACAACTGTTCAGGGATGAACAGATAGAAGCGGCGAAAGCCACAATGGCCACGCTGGAGCAGGCATTATCCAGAGTGGCCCAAGCCATAGAAGACCATATTATGGTGAGGCGTAACGTCTCCCTGCAACCACCCACCATGCCGGAATAATCACGAATCCCGCATGATACTCAATACCCTCATTTACGAGCGGATAACCCGGTGAAAAATCACAGATACATACTCGGTATCGGTTCCCAGCGTGCGGGATCGACTTTGCTGCATGGGCTTATGGAGAAAGCCACGGATGTATTCATGCACCCCATCAAGGAACTTCATTACTTTGATACGCTTTATGGATACCGATCGAAAGAGGCCTTGAAACACTATTCCCTGAACCAGATCAATCGGGAAATCAACCGGATAGTGGCCGCCAGAACCTATGATTTTATGGATGACCGATACCGCTGTTATCTAAGAAGCAACAAGATACTGGCGTGCAACGAGGTGGAAAACATTGAATATCAGGATCTGTTCAGGCCATTTTTGAGCAGATACAGCCTGTTGGGAGAAATTACACCGGAATACATGCTTCTGGATGAGGAATCCATAATCAGCATGAAAGCGATCATAGGCGCGGATGCCGGGATTATCCTGATCTGCCGGAACCCGGTAGACCGGATATTATCAGCGGCAAAACTGTTCAATGTATACAATAACCTGAAGATGGACAGTATTTCAGCCAACCGGTGGTTGCATGATCAAATGGAAAAACAGACCGGGTGGATGCAGGCGCAAGAGGCTTATAATGATTATTCAGGCGCGATGAAGCGTTACGCCAGGCACTTTAATCATGTAGTTGCCATATCGTATGAAAACCTTATATCTGCTCCTCTGGAGACAGCCAGTCAACTGGCTGAATCACTGAATATAACCGTTGATGGCAAGGCGTTTTCAGATGGCGTTGGAATCGTAGTCAATGATTTGGGGGATAATATCGAATGGAGTCGGGAAATCAGGGATAATTTACAGGCCAGATACGCTTCCAGGCTGGAACTGGAAACACCATAATGATTAAGCCATTAAAGCCCATGAATGTTGCTAACTCCCCTCTCTCAGCCAGGAAAAACAAAATTTGCCTGGTGACGTCAGTCAGGAATGAAGGCGTACATCTTGCGGAGTGGATTGCCTATCACCTGCTGATAGGCGTAACCCATTTTCTTGTATTTTCAAATGACTGCGACGATGGAACCGATGAACTGCTGGGAAAGTTTCATCAGGCAGGAATAATCACCCATGTACCCCAGGAAATTCTTCCTTCAGAAAAGCCTCAGGTGAAATCATTTCAGAGGGCCTGGAATGAGTTTCTACCGGCCATTGCGCCAGATTATGTATACGTAGCCGATCCTGATGAATTCCTGAATCTTAAGTGTTTCGATTCGATAGATCAGCTTTTGAATTACTATGATTATCCTGAAGCACTGGCTATTCAATGGCGGCATTTTGGATCATCCGGGCGGTTTTTCCGCGAACCCAGGCTGACCGTCGAGCGATTTGTATACGCTTCATTATCTGACAACTGGCACAATCGCCAGATCAAAACGATAAGCCGCTATGAACCCACTGCGGTTAAAGCATTAGCGGCCCACCGTCCAGTATTCAAAAAACCTGAGGCCAAACGTCGCTACATACTTCCAGGTATTTGCAGGGGAGGCGTTACGCTGCCGCAGGAAGTGGTGCAGGGGGCCAATGCCAAACGGATGCCGGGCCATTTTCCGATCATGCAGTCCATTGCCCAGGTGAATCATTATGCTACCCGCTCGATAGAGGAGTTTAACGTCAAGAAAAACCGGGGTAACGGCGTACTGGTGAATACCATGAAAGCCGCGTTGCATTTTCGGGATGATTATTTCATGGAGCATGATCTGAACGACGTGGTGGACACCAGCCTGTTACGTCGGTTATCCGAACTTGTGATTGAGTATGATAACCTGGTGGAACGTCTGCAACTGGATACGCTGATTACCCGTATGGAGTCCCTGTTTGCCGATAAAGTTATCATGACACCGGAAGACCGGATTGAACGGGAAAACTATATACTCATACCGGAGCCTCCAGGCACTCAGGCGGATGGTGGTTTTGTTTTCTCCCGGGAAACCCTGCCTGCCCGTATAGCGGAGGACGCTCAAGCCTTTTTCAGCGGTGAGTTGCTTATTGCAGATGGATGCAGCCAACTGGAAGAATTGCAGCTTTTGACGGCGACAGGCCGATGCCTGCCTGCAATACTGGAAAAACATCCTGGCCGTATTCTTTTCCGGTTTGCCCGTTCCGATATCGACGAAACTACGCTGTGGATTACGGCACGATTCAATGATGACAGCCAGAAAACCTTGGCCAGGTTGTACCGTAACCCGACTCCATAAACCCGGACAGTAATTAACTCATGATTATATCTGATAGCAGAAAGTTTATTTTCCTGCATAACCCAAAAGCAGCGGGAACGTCTATCCGTCAAACCTTGATGAATTATGATACCCGCCAGGACTTTTTCTGGGGACTGACTACCGGTGCGACTTTGAAACGGCCTGTAGACAAAGCCCATATGGCTCTGGAAGACATGAGAATTCTGTTTCCGGGTGACTTTAATCTGCTGAACGAGTATTTTGTATTTCTGTTTGTACGGGATCCACTGGAACGATACGTATCGTCATTTACCCAGTATCTCAAGCAGAATTGCCGGCAACTGGATTACCCAAGCCATTCCCGTCATCAGTTGCTGGATATGCTGGGTGATTTTACCCGTAATGAACTGACGTTTGACAGGATTCGGTACGATGTCAATTTCAGGCACTTCATGCCCCAGTATTACATCGCATATTGCAGCGGCAAATGCAAGGCCGATTTTATTGGTCACATTGACCGACTGGATACGGATATAATCAAGTTGTCCAGAATACTTGATCTGGATTCTGCTGCTTTTGAGAACATGAAGAAAAGAAATACCAAATCCGATCAATTCATGAATTTGCATCTGGATATTCCGCAAAGTATCAGGGATATACACCATAAACTCTACGAACTGGATTATCTCTACTTCAATTTCGATACCCGTTAAATCGGGTGTCGTTATTGGCTCCCTTACTACCCTGAGGACATTCCCCATGCGCTACGCTTTCCTGTTCTTTTTCTTGCTGCCATTCACGCAGACCAGTCAGGCGGCATCGCTGGATGAACCTCGCCGGATTATTCATACCCTGAATCGTTTAAGTTTTGGTCTGATGCCGGAACAATACACCCAGATCAAGACGCAAGGTCTGGAGCGATACATTGAAGAACAACTCCATCCTGAACAAATAAGTGAAAACCCCGAGGTAACCCAACGCCTGGGGGCTTTGGAGACGTTGCGTCTGGCCCCGCAAACCCTCTACGAACGGTATTTGTTTAATAAGGAACCTGACACAGGAGCGAATGCAATACTGGCCGAGGCACAAGAAGCCCGGATTATTCGTGCGGTACTCAGCAGGAAGCAGTTACAGGAAGTCATGGTGGATTTCTGGTTCAACCATTTCAATGTATTTGCCAACAAGGGCGGGCGCGTCAAACTGGCCGTGGGTGATTTTGAAGAACGCGCCATAAGGCCTTTGGTTATTGGGCGATTCGAGGACTTATTAAAAGCCACCGCACGACATCCGGCCATGCTGGTATACCTGGACAACTGGCTGAATACGGCGCCCCGTACCGGTAAAGTCAAAGGGCGATACCGTGGGTTGAATGAAAACTATGCCCGTGAATTACTGGAACTGCATACTCTTGGGGTAGACGGTGGATATACCCAAACCGATGTCATTGAACTGGCCCGGATACTCACGGGTTGGGGCTTATGTGACGGCCCGCTCAGAAAAGAGGCGCCGGCCTCGGGTTTTTGTTTTGATGCCCAGCGTCATGATCGTGGCGACAAAACCCTGTTGGGCCGAACCTTCCATGGTGGCGGGGCGGATGAAGTGGACGCGGCTTTGAGTTTTTTGGCCCGACATCCGGCTACGGCCCATCATATTGCTTTCCAGTTGGCCCAAGCCTTTGTGGCCGATCAACCCCCTGAACACCTGGTCAAGCAACTAAGCCAGACCTTCCTCGACACCGGCGGTGATATTCGTGCTGTGCTGAAAACCTTGTTTGCCAGCGAGGCGTTTCGGGATGAATCTGCGTATCTGGCCAAATTCAAATCCCCTTATCGTTATGTGATTTCGGTCGCACGCATCACCGGTGGCACGGTACAGTCACCCCGACCTCTGCTGAATACCCTGCGGCAGATGAATATGCCGCTGTTTCAATGCCTGACTCCTGACGGCTACAAAAACACGCAGACGGCCTGGCTGGCCCCAGACAGCGTGTTGCAGCGTATCAACTTCGCTACCCGCATCAGCCGAAATGCCGTACCGGGGGTGGAAACCAGCCTGGGTGGTCTGTTGACTGCCCAGACACGCACCGAGATAGCCAGCCTGGAACCCGCCCTCAAGACGGCGGCATTGCTGGCCAGTCCTGAGTTTTTGCATTACTGAACCTGAAGGGTTCAGCTTCCTGTTCATCCCTATTTCTCCTGGTGACTCTCATGAAGCGTCGTGATTTTTTGCGTCAGATGGCCCTGGGTGCTGTGTTTGGTGGCCTAAGCCCTGAATGGGTATGGGCCAGTCCTGCGGTTCCGCACAACGATCAACCTTTGCAGCGTTTGATTGTGGTGTTTTTGCGTGGCGGAATTGACGGCTTGAATGTGGTGATTCCTTATCAGGAAGATAACTACTACGCGCTTAGGCCTACTGTGGCCATTCCGGCTCCCGGTAAGCCTGATGGGGCGATCAAACTGGATGATCAGTTCGCGCTGCATCCCGCATTGGCGGCCCTGCAGCCGTTTTGGCAAGACAAAAGCCTGGCGTTTGTACACGCCGGCGGTGTGTTCGACGGCATTCGCTCTCATTTTTCGGCCCAGGCCACCGTGGAAAGCGGGTTGAGTGGGTCGTCCACCTCAGCGGATGGCTGGATGAACCGCTTGCTGGGGCAGTTGCAAGGCGATGTCTATCCCACTCGGGCGGTGAGTTTCGGACCATCCACCCTGCCTTTGATACTAAGCGGGTCGCAACCGGCGGCTACTCAAGCCTTCGGGCCGGTTGCCCGGCGGGTACAACCCAGCGAAACACCCGTGATCGCCGAGGTGTTCGACAAGTTGTATTCCGCTCAGGATGATCTGGGCAAGGCCTACAGAGAGGGCAAAATGGCGCATCAGCGGCTAATGGCTGATTTGCGCCAGGACATGAAAGCAGCCGATCGTGATGCCCCCGAACCGCATCACTTTATGGACGAAACCCGTAAGGTGGCTCAGTTGATACGGGGTGAATCCCGGGTTCAACTGGCTTTCATGGCCCTGGGTGGGTGGGATACGCACATTGCTCAGGGCGGAGTGAACGGTGCGCTGGCCCACAAGTTGAGGCCACTCGGCGAGGGCCTGGCTCAACTCATACGTGGGTTGGACAGCGATTATGCACACACCACGCTGGTGGTTCTGTCGGAGTTTGGACGCACGGTTGCCGAGAACGGCAATGGTGGCACTGACCACGGCCACGGAAATGTGATGTGGGTGATGGGGGGCGGCGTGAAGGGAGGGAAAGTGTACGGAAAATGGCCAGGATTGGAGCCGGAGGCTTTGTTCGAGCGACGTGACCTGAACGTGACTACGGACTACAGAGAGGTGCTTTGGTGGGCCGCGCAGCAACGCTTTGGATTCAAACCCGAGGCTTTGGCCCGCATCCTGCCCGGGTTTACACCGTCCAGGCTTTTTACTTAGCGTCTTCCTTCTTTTTCTTGGCCGGAGCGGGTGCTGCCGGTGGCGCGGGAGGGGGAGGAGCGGCCTTTTCCAAAAGGGCCATGATTCTTGGGTTGTCCAGCTTCTTGAGTCTATCAACCACCGTGTTGCCTGCTGCATCCTTGAGTGCCAGATCGGCCCCGGCAGCAATCAGTGTTTTGACTGTATCTTCTGATCCATTCGCTGCGGCTTCCATCACCGCCGTTATGCCGCGACTGTCGGCGACGTTGGGGTCGGCCCCAAAAGCCAGGAGTTTTCTAAGGATGCGGGTATTGCCGGCGGTTGCGGCGATCATCAGTGAGGTTCTGCCGCTTGGGCTTTTGAAATTGACATCAGCCCCTTCTGCCAACAGATTGACCAGACGTTCAATACGCCCCTCGGAGGCGGCCGACAACAAGGCCGTATTGGCATCTTCAGCCAGGGCGGTAGTTAAAAATCCCAGAAGGATGAGGCTCATGCACGGTTTGAAAGGCATATCAGACGTGTCGAGTAAATGCTTAAGTGGAGGGCAGGTGGAGAATCCTTCTTATATTCCAGCATTCCAAAGTAAAAATAAACCGCGATCTGCCCTCAGGCTGGGTCAAACCCGGTGTTACGCCTGATTGGAGATCAGGTCTGTACCTTAGGGCGAAATAGCCTAGAATCCCCACCTTTGCCCATTTGTATCCGTCATGAACCTACCTTTGTACATTAAGGCCATCCTGCTGGGATTGCTGGAAGGCGCTACTGAGTTTCTTCCGGTTTCCAGCACCGGGCATCTCATCATCGCCAATGATTTTCTGGCGTTCACCGGCGAACAAGCCAAGACATTCGATATTTTTATTCAGTTGGGTGCCATTTGTGCCGTTGTCTGGCATTACCGCAAGCGTTTGCTGTATACGCTTCTTGCTGTGTTTTTTGAGGCGGAATCCAGACGATTGGTCTTGAATGTGTCGATTGCCTTTATTCCGGCGGCTGTGCTGGGTCTGGCTTTGCACACGCTTATCAAAGCCTATCTGTTCAATCCGGTCACGGTTGCTCTGGCCTTGATTCTGGGAGGCATCGTCATTTTGTGGATCGAATCCCGGCCCAGGCAGGCCCGGATCGAGACGGTACTCGACATGAATGCAGGCACTGCCCTCAAGATTGGCCTGGCTCAGAGTCTGGCTTTGTTTCCTGGCGTTTCCCGGGCCGGAGCCACCATCATGGGCGGCTTGCTGGGGGGGTTGTCCCGACCGGCGGCTACTGAGTTTTCATTTTTCCTGGCCATACCCACCATGTTTGCGGCCACGCTGTACGACCTCTACAAAAATATGAACGTACTGAGTTCCAGCGACATGGAATTGATCGGGATAGGTTTTGTTGCGGCCTTTCTGAGTGCCAGCGTTGTGGTCAGGGTGCTGCTGGCTTATGTGGCCCGCCATGATTTCAAGCTGTTTGCCTGGTATCGCGTGGTGCTGGGTGGGTTGCTGCTGGCTTATTTTGCCGTCAACGGTTCTCTGTTGACCTTCTTTCCATAGTCACACGGAGAACCCCGAATCATGCTGAGTTATCGCCACGGCTTTCATGCCGGTAATCATGCCGATGTGCTTAAACACGTTGTGTTAAGTTTGATCGTGCACGCCTTGTGTGCCAAGGACAAGCCGTTTTTCTATCTCGATACCCACAGCGGGGCCGGTCGCTATGACCTGGAATCGGCCGTAGCACAAAAAAACCGCGAGTACGAATCCGGCATTAGCCGGTTGTTGGCTCACAAGCCTGTGCATCCTGTGTGGGAACACTATCTCGCCGCAGTGCGGGCGATGAATAGCGGTGCAAGGCTCAAAATTTACCCGGGTTCGCCGCGCTTGGTTCGTCAGTTGATCCGTCCCGGCGACCGCATGAGTTTGTGTGAGCGGCATCCCACCGAAGTGAACTACCTGCGTGAAGAATTTGCGCATGATGGGGCCGTTCGAGTGTTCGACATGGATGGTTATCAAGCCTTGAAAACCCTGTTACCACCCCCTGAGCGGCGGGGCTTGGTGCTGATTGATCCGGCCTACGAGTCCAGGGACGAATGGTCTTGCCTGCTGGAAGGGCTACGGGATGGCTATCGCCGCTGGCCCACCGGGACTATGGTGATTTGGTATCCGGTACAGGATCGACTTCAAGCGGATGAGCGACTCCGAAAAATCAAACGACTGGGTATTCCCAAAACCCTGATGATTGAACTTTCTGTGATGGCGCAGGAAGTGGAAACCCGCATGATAGGCAGTGGCTTGATCGTCATCAATCCACCCTGGAAGCTGGAGGAGCAGATGCGCTGCGGGTTACCAGACTTGTGGACGGCGGTGTCTGTCCGTCGACAGGGGGGCTACAGGCTGGATTGGCTGGTGTCGGAAACTGCGGCTTGAATGCTGAGAAGGGGGCCAGTGAAAGAAAAATGGAATAAATAATTCATTTTTTATGACGCATAATAATAAGCGATGATCTTGCTACCAGCTCAATGTGACATCATAATGACAGTTCGCTCAGGTGCAGTGGCCTGATACGAGAAATAGACCCGGATTCATTCCGGAACGTTTGTTAACACCAGGAGGGTAGCGAACATGCTTACTACTAGGTTAGTCGTCTTTGCAGTGATGCTGACGGCGTTTTACGAAGTGCTGGATGAATTATTCAGCCTGAGTGGTCTGCTGTATCTGGGGCAGCAGTGGAGTTGGTTGGGTGCGTTTTTTATCGCCATAGTGGCGAGTATGAGCGTCACCTGGATGCTGGTTTGGAACATCGGCAGGATCGTGGTGGGTTACAGACAGGAGAAATCCCGTCTGAAATCGTTGGGGGGCGGGTTGTCCTCTGATGAAGCCCGAGGCTGCGAACCCGGCATCTAAGCTCTGTAGCGGTGTCATAACCTGGGGTCATGCTCAAGGAGACACCGCTCAATGAATACTAACGCGCCGCCTGATCGGCCTGAATATCGCTCAAATACTGTTCCAGTTGCTCAATGACGAACCCGGCCTGGGCGTCACCTTCACAGTTTATTTTCAAAGTTTCCAGCTTGTCTCGATACTGGCGCACGGTCAACGACGCACCATAGGCTGGATCATTCAACCGCCTTTTGCGGTATTCCTCAAAACGGCTTCGTTCTTCATCCGTGAGTGTTTCCGGGTAATTGCGTGCCCGGTAGCGAAATAGCATTTCCGGTAATCGTTCGTCCTCAAAGGGAAGATCCAGTCCCGCCAGTTCGGTCGGCGGCAATGATTTCAAACGATCCAGCAAATTTTTGTCTTCGTTACTAAAAAACCCACCGGAATACAGCATCAGATCCGGATCCGTGATTCCATCCCGTTCTTTTTGTTCTCCCCGATCCAAAATAGCTCCGATTTTACTGGCCAAGCCTTCGCTATGACGGAGTTGGTCCAGATGGTGTTGGCAGCGGTTCAGGTCTATGCCCAAGCGGGCCGCATCAGCGGGTTTTAAGGTGTTGAGAGGTGCCAGCACCGGGCATTTGTTGATGTGTACGGTTTTGAGCGGCAGGCGTTCCACCCCCTCAGGCAGTTGGTGGGTGGGGGTGTAGAGTCTTGCGTGCAATTCCTTGGGGGACAAGGTCAGGAGTGGGGTGGGATCGACTGAAAGATCGTAAGCGACCCGCCCATTCGGGTTGGAGGGATGTCGACACAGGGCCACGACGATGGCAATGGCATGGCGTTCGGCGGCAAATTTTTCAGAGGCATGAATGACGGCCACGAACTGGCCGGTTTGCAACAGGGCCTCAGCTTTTTGTTTGCTGCGCTGGTCGAACAGGTAACGGAAAAGCCTGGGTTGACGTTCCCGGAACAAGCGGGCCATGGCCAGGGTGGCCAGTACGTCGGATACGGCATCATGCGCCTGATCGTGCACAATGCCATTGGCCTGGGTTAGCCATTCGAGACGCAGGCTGGGTTTGCCGTCGTTATCCAGTGGCCACTCAATCCCTTCGGGGCGTAAGGCGCGGGCCAGACGCAGGGGGTCGATCAAATCCCAGCGTGAATTGCCGTTTCGGTATTCCCGGGCATAAGGGTCTAGCAGGTTGCGGTATAAGGTGTGGCGGGTGAATTCGTCATCAAAGCGCATGCTGTTGTAGCCCACCACACAGGTGCCCGGGACTGAAAACTCCTGATGGATGCGGGCGATGAACTCGGCTTCGGGTAGCCCTTTTTGCAAGGCCAGTTGGGGGGTGATACCGGTCAGGAGACAGGCTTCGGGGTCGGGGAGATAGTCTCTGGCGGGTTTGCAGTAAAGCAGTAAAGGGGAACCCAGCGGATTAAAATCAGCATCCGTACGCATTCCTCCAAACTGGGAGGGGCGATCCCGGCCTGGACTCACCCCGAAAGTTTCGTAGTCGTACCAGTAAAACGAAAAATCAGCCATGAGGGCTCATTATTCGTTGGCCGCCATGGCCGCTTCCATTTTGCGTCGTTTTTCGCATTTCTGCACACAGACACAATCGCCGCTATTCAAGCCACCGCAACTCCCTTTAATGGCGTTGCGACCAAACATCACGCCTATGGCCATCAGGCCAATCACCACGGCTATGGCGGCAAAGCTCATAAAAAAAGTGGTCATATTAAAACTCCCGTCAGTTGAATTGGAACGCGCAGTGTAGCGATTCAACGTCAGTGGTCAATAGCAAGCTATCACGAACGGATAGATTCGGGGATGGGTATGCAGGTATCCAGGAATGTGGGCAATTCCAGTCCCGTGAGCTCTTGTAATTGCATGGCTCTTTGCTGTTCTTCTTCGGTGTTTCGTTCACCCGGCACACTCAGACCAAAACCGATGACATTCTCTTTGTGTGGCACAGACAGATACAGGCTGTGTGCGGCAAAGCGGGTGCTGAGTAATTTCAGAGAGTAATTGAGGCACATGCGGTGATGGCCCCAGAGATTGATGGCGAGGCTGCCGCCGGGAAGCAGCAGACGTTCGCAGGATTCGAAAAAGTCGGTCTGGTTGACGGAAGGGGATAAGCCTTCCATGTCGAAGGCATCAATGTAGATATGATCGTAGTGCTGTGAACCCGAGGCCACAGCCTGACGAATAAACTCACGGCAATCGCCGACGTGGAGTTCCATTTGGGGTGATTCAGGGATGGCAAAAAAACGACGTGCGACTTCAATGACCGCCGGGCGGTATTCCACTACCACCAAGTGAACATCAGGGAAATGCCTGAGGAAAAAATTGGCCAGCGAGCCTCCGCCCAGGCCCAGAATCAAAACCCTGCCGGGATCAGGCCGGAATACCAGATTGAGCAACATGGCGCGGATGTAGCTCAGTTCGACTTTTTTCGGATTAGCGAGGCACAGCGCACTCTGCCGATTTCTGTTTCCAAAGTGAAGACTGCGGATACCGGCGGTATCAACGACTTCAATGACGCCCTGATCGTCGCGTCGGTAGTGAACCAGGTCTCCTCCGTAGCGTTTTATGGGTAACATGAATCGAAGTAATGGGTAAAAGCGCATTACCCTACACGTCCAGATTGAGTTCTGCAATCTTGCGGGTCAGGGTGTTACGGCCATAACCCAGCAACTTGGCGGCTTCCTGACGCCGCCCCCGGGTGGCTTGCAAGGCGGTGATGATGAGTATGCCCTCAGCCGATTCTATGGCGTCCTTGGCGATGTTGCGGTCGCCGCGTTTGAGTCGCTGATCCACCCAGTGCTGAAAAACTTCTTGCCAGGTTTCTACTACCGGCCCGACATCGGAAGCCTTGATGCTTAATAGTTCAGGGGGGAGATCATCCAGATGCACTTCTTTACCGGCCGCCATCACGGTAATCCAGCGGCAGGTATTCTCCAGTTGGCGCACGTTGCCCGGCCAATCCAGCCGACACAAATAGTGTTCAACTTCTGGCAGCAACACTTTGGTTTCAGCCTTGAGTTCCAGGCTGGCTTCATTCAAAAAGTGCTTGAGCAGCAGGGGAATATCCTGGCGTCGTTCCCGCAAAGCCGGAAGATGAATGCGTATGACGTTCAGACGATGGAATAAATCTTCCCGAAACCTGCCCTCGGAAACCAGCGCGTCAAGATTCTGATGCGTGGCCGCGATGATGCGTACATCCACCTTGACCGGCGTGTGAGCACCCACAGGAAAAAATTCGCCATCGGCCAAAACTCTGAGGAGCCGGGTTTGCAGGTCGGCCGACATATCGCCAATTTCATCAAGAAACAAAGTCCCTCCATCGGCTTGTTCAAAGCGACCTGAGCGGCGGGCCTGTGCGCCTGTGAACGCACCCCGTTCATGGCCGAACAATTCTGATTCAAGTAGATCACGAGGTATGGCCGCCATGTTGAGGGCGATAAAGGGTTTGTCGGCCCTGGGACAATGACGGTGCAAGGCTCGGGCAACCAGTTCCT
Source organism: Methylococcaceae bacterium (assembly GCA_051007495.1). Classification (GTDB taxonomy): domain Bacteria; phylum Pseudomonadota; class Gammaproteobacteria; order Methylococcales; family Methylococcaceae; genus CAIVXW01. Next base: position 23,302 of record JBPCSC010000490.1, read on the forward strand.
TGCCAGTGCCGGATTCTCCGTTGATGAGCACCGTGATATGCGAGCGCGCCAATCGAGCAATTGCCCGGAAAACTTCCTGCATGGTCGGGGCTTCGCCGATAATTTCCGGGGTTTTGGCGGTGACTGCCGGCGGGGCGGTATCACTTTTTGGGCTTTGGTTTTGGGCGCAGGCACGCCGTACCAAATCAACTGCTTCATCCACATCAAAGGGTTTGGGCAGGTATTCAAAAGCCCCTCCGTGAAAGGCCGAGACGGCACTTTCCAGATCGGAATGAGCCGTCATGATGATGACCGGGAGCAAGGGGTAGCGAAGCTGTAATTGTTTAAGCAATTCCAGACCATCCATGCCAGGCATACGGATGTCCGTCAGGATGGCATTTGGTTTGGCCAACTCCAGTGCGCCGAGTAGATTGTCGGCGTTAGAAAAGCAGCGGGCACTGATAGAGGCTTTCTGCAAAGCCTTTTCCAGTACCCAGCGTATTGAACGGTCGTCGTCCACGACCCAGACCTGGGCTGTATCAGTCATGCTCCGTCTCCAAGGGCAAGAAAATTATAAAAACGGTATTGCCGGGCGTGCTGGTGCATTCCACCAAGCCGCCGTGCTGGTTGATCAATGACTGGGCTATGGAAAGACCCAGGCCCGTACCATCGGCACGACCGGTGACCATGGGGTAGAAAATCTGGCTTAAGAGTTCAGGCTTAATGCCCGGGCCGTTGTCTATGATTTCGATTCTGGCGGCCAGGCGGTTGCGTCTGGAACCTATGGTGGCCTGGCGATGGATGCGGGTGCGGATAATGATTTTGCCTCTTTGACCTACGGCTTGGGCGGCGTTACGAACGATGTTGAGAATCGCCTGTATGAGTTGGTCGCTGTCGCCGTTGATCAGTGGGATGCTGGGGTCGTAATCCCGTTCTATGACCACCCCAGACGGTGCCTCGACCTGAACCAGTTGCCTGACGCGCTCCAGTACCCTGTGGATGTTCAGGGGAATTTTGCGCGGTGGCTTGTTGGGGGCCAGCATACGATCCACCAGGGATTGCAAACGGTCGGATTCTTCCATGATGATTTGAGTGTATTCTCTGAGTTCTTCATCGACCAATTCCCTGTCCAGCAACTGGGCCGCACCCCGTAATCCACCCAGGGGATTTTTGATTTCATGAGCCAGGCCTCTTAACAACATACGGGCGGCATTGTGTTGAGCCAGCAGTTGTTCTTCCATGGAAATTCTGATGTGGCGATCCACCTGCTCGATTTCTACGACCACCCCCACCGGTGATTCATGCTCCAACACGGGTGTCATCGTCACATTGACGGTGACGGGTTGTAAGGACGATCCGAGTGAAAGATTTCGCCGTATGAGAGAAACGCCATGCTTTAGCGTTTGTTGTATGTCCTTTTCCATGTCGTGTTCATGCAGGAAAAACAACTCGCAGGCCCGGATACCCACAACCTGACGTGCACTGACGGACAGCAACTCTTCTCCTGCCATATTGAGGTATTCCAGTTTGCCGCCTGGATTGAACAACAACACCGCATTGGTGAGGTGATTCAGTATGCGTTGATAGGTGGATGCTAAGTCGATATCGTTCATGAAGTATGCCGAAAGCAATTAAAAGGCCAATCCGGGCGGTTTGCCTGACCGGGTTTTTGTAGCATCGCGCAGAACACGCACTCAAATGAAGCACTGTTATGGTGCGGTAGCAATTGATTTTGCGGGCCTTCCCCTCATCCCCGCACCGGCATCGGGGTGGCGGTGTGCCTGTTTCCGTGAAGTGGGGGGTGATATCGGATCAATCAAGACGATGAGACGCTCCGTGACCCGTTATTGCACCAAAATAAACCAAGTCTCTCACCCGCTGCGATAGGGGGTTTGGTTTTCGCACCATGGATGGAATGGTTGAATACGTATAAACTGCCGCCCGCTTTCCTCTTCATTTAACCCTCTGTTTTCACTGAATCTTCATGCACTTTACCCTTCATGCTACCGACGGTCTGGCCCGTCGCGGCGAGCTGGATTTTACCCGGGGGCAGGTACGAACCCCGGCATTCATGCCGGTAGGAACCTACGGCACGGTAAAAGCCATGACCGCCGAAGAACTGACCGGCTTAGGGGCCGACATCATACTGGGCAACACTTTTCATCTTATGCTGCGTCCTGGCATGGAGATCATGCGTTTACACGGAGATTTACATGATTTCATGCACTGGGAACGGCCCATACTGACCGATTCAGGCGGGTTTCAGGTGTTTAGCCTGGGGGCGATGCGTAAAATCAGCGAGGCCGGAGTCAGTTTTCGCTCGCCGGTGGATGGCAGCCCGGTATTCATGGGACCAGAGGAATCCATGGCCGTACAACGGGCTTTAGGCTCGGACATCGTGATGATTTTCGATGAATGCACGCCTTATCCCGCTACATTTGATCAGGCCGCCGAGTCCATGCGTTTATCACTGCGCTGGGCCGAACGCAGCAAGCAGGCGCACGGAGATAATCCTGCGGCCTTGTTTGGCATCGTCCAGGGAGGAATCTACGACAGTCTGAGGCAGGAATCGGCTGCAGGGCTGAAGACGCTGGGTTTTGATGGTTATGCCATAGGCGGGTTGTCCGTAGGCGAACCCAAAGAAGACCGTGCCCGCATCCTGGCGGCTCTTGATCCTCACCTGCCAACGGACAAACCCCGTTACCTGATGGGGGTAGGAACACCAGAAGACATACTGGATGCGGTGCTGACGGGCATTGATATGTTCGATTGTGTCATGCCTACCCGTAATGCCCGCAATGGGCATTTGTTCACCCGTTTTGGAGATATAAGAATACGCAACAGCCAATACCGCACCGACACCCGTCCGTTGGATGAAACCTGCGAGTGTTACACTTGCCGCCACTACAGTCGTTCGTACCTGAGGCATCTGGATCAATGCGGAGAGATTCTAGGTGCCCGGTTGAATACCGTACACAACCTCTACTTTTACCAAGCCTTGATGGCGGACATCCGTGCCGCCATCGAGACCGGCACGCTCACGGCTTTTGCGTCCAGGTTCCGGACGGAACGGGGCAAAAAAACCGGTTTTGTGCCATAATGCCGCCTTTTTTATCCATCCACTACAACCAGAATTACAGGATTTACCATGGATTTTTTGATTTCCAACGCTCATGCCGCCGCCGCCCCCGCTGCTCAAGACCCTGGTCTTGTCGGTCTGGTTATGCCACTCGCCATTTTGCTGATGTTTTTCTTTCTGTTCGTGCTGCCCCAGCAGCGGCGATCCAAAGAACAAAAGAAAATGATCCAGGCCCTGGATCGGGGTACTGAAGTCGTAACCAACGGCGGTCTGTTGGGGCGTGTGGTTGATCTGGACGACAATTTCGTGCAACTGGAGATAGCCGAAAACATTCATGTACACATCCAGAGGCATTCCATCACGTCCATCATGCCCAAAGGAACCTATAAGGC
>JBPCSC010000491.1:0-2684 GCA_051007495.1 Methylococcaceae bacterium
CCCAGTTTTTGGACGATGTTCCGAGCAATATGCAAGACAAGAAATGAACAGGTTTTTACATGTGCACCCGATGCACGATAATATTTTTTGAATACCTGTTTTGGATCGGGCATACCCGCCATGCCGGGCATATTTTCTACGGCAATCGTGATACCCGGGCAACGCTTGTAATCAACAGGCTCGGCAGTCAGGGTTATAGCCCCCTCCATCGCACCGTATTTAACGGCATTATCGACCAGATTACCGATGATGATCCGTAATAATTGCGCGTCTGTCCTGCACGGTGGCAATGGCTGGATCGAGAGTATCACCTGATCCGGCGCGGCACAGCCTGCACGAATCTCGGTGAGTATGTCCTGAACCTGACAAGGTTCCAGCGAAATATCCACTCGATCGCACTGCAGGCGATCGGATAACAGGCAGCGATCTATAATAGCTGTCATGTCGCTGATAGAACGGCTGATGCGGTTTTTGATGGTCGGAGACAGGTTGGTAATACCTAATGCCATACGAATGACTGACATCGGTGTCTTGATTTCATGACTGAGCATGGAAATGAAATGATCCTGTTCGTCACGCCGTTTCACTTCCAGCGTGAGCAATACCGCCAATATCATGATGAAAGCGGCGAAAAGCAGAGAAGATCCCCATAACCAGCGTGTACGCTCACGAGCACCCCGATCGACATCAGCCTGTTCGAAACCGGTAATCAGAACCAGAGGTAATTTCGCGATTTTTCGGAATACCAACAGATCAGTCTGTCCATTTCGGGTATGAATTTCTTCATGATGACTGTCATTGGTGGCACTGGAGACTAGCTTCCAGAATAACGACTCGTTGAGTAAATCGTCATTCTTGATCGTGGAAGACTCATTGATACGGATACGAAGCCGGTTATCTTCCAAACCCAGCAGCATGGCAAAGGAATCCATGCCGGTAGCGATATTGCGATACGAGTTTGTCAGTGTTTCCAGGTTGACCGCCACCATCATCAAACCGGCAAAAACACCATCCTGATTTCTGAGTGGCCGTATCCACAGATATTGCGCCCGGCCCGTGCCAGATGCTGAATTCCACGGCGCAATGACGATCCGGTCATCGGCAGATGCTTCACGGTGGGAAGCAAAAAACGCCTGATTGCTGGCCGTTGCTCCCTGCATGGCAGGGGTGCGGGCAATGACGATCGTTCCACTGACATCGACCCAATAAATGTCCTCGATCAACGCAGAATCGAATTGCAGGGAAGCCATGAAAGCCTCGGTATCGGCAAGGGAGCCGGTGTGCCGGTAAAAACCGCACACCGATTGCAGCAGCATGTCGAGCTGATTGGTAATACCGTCGGTATGAGCGACAAAGGCATCATTGATCCTGTCAGCCATTTGCAGATGTTCTGCCTTCTCCAGAGCCTGGGCATTGGTGTAGGCGATACCCAACTCGCTGATGATGGCAAACAGCAGGATGATGACGGCGCTCCAGAGCAACAACAATTTGTGCCGGAAATATTCGATGACCCCACGGGGCTGAGTCGATCTCTGAGGTGAGGTGGAAGTGGGCGGTGTCTGGCGGCTGACTTCCAGCCATACAACCCCCAAGGAGGCCAGTGTGACCAGAATGATGTACCAGAATACGGTGACCCATGTCGTGGGATTGATACCCCGCATTTCGCCGGAGGGTTGTTCGCCCACCAGCAGCAACACGCCACGTCCCGCCATCCAGACGGTTATCACTCCAAAAATCAGTGCGAGTATCCAGGTGGGTTTGCCACCGATACGCCGGCGTGCGGCCTGAAACAGCAACCTGGCAACAGGGGCGCAGGCCAGCATGACGGCAAAAGAAAACAGGGTGCTTCGATAAATCCCGTTGGGTTCAATCAAACCCCAGTACCAGAAACCCGGGACGGTCAGGATGACGATGCCAAAGCCCCATCGATCCGGTTTGGGTGGACAACGGTCACGCAAGGCGAGAAAACCGGCCTGAAGAATAGGAATGGCGGTCAGCAACGCCATGTTGGCACCAATCACGGTGACCCAGCGCGGCAGCATGGGGCCTGTGCCGAATACGAAGAATCCGGCAGTCAGCACCACAGTAGCCACCGCCCAACTGCGAACCAGATGGGTACCCGTCTGGAAATGAGAAAAGATCACCATCACCAGACTCAGGCTGATGCTCAAGACAGCGGCAATACTGTAAAAGGTAAGGGTATTTGGATCCAAGGTGGCGAGTCATCGACATTGAGTAAGTACGAGCCGGTGTGGTCGACTGGCTGTGGCTACACAATTATGCCCAAACAGCCATCTGAAATTCTGACTCTTTTCTACGCCAACGGTATGTTTTTCTACGCAAAAAAGATCAAGACGAACGAGAAAGCGGGAAATGGCTCAGACGTTGTATCCGATGACCCGACGCAGTATGAAAAAAAGCTTTTTTGTGATGGGACTCTGTATTTTCACGCAGAAATAGTTGTTCATTCGTAGAACAACAAAGTTTGAATTAAAACATTTATTTCTGCCTTAGCGTTTAATTCAAGGCAGGAAGTATTTTGACTCATGAATTGCATCTCGAATGGCACACTGTCTGGTAAAAGCCACCCTCCCGTTCAGTCGCGCCGAGCATCGCAGGTTTTGGCGGGAAATAGCCCGAAGGGGCACGGCATGGATGCCGTGCATCGGCAAAGGGCTATGGAT
>JBPCSC010000492.1:0-3781 GCA_051007495.1 Methylococcaceae bacterium
CCCATGGGTACCACGTTTGAGTTGTCCACTTTGCTTTTGCTCGAATCGACCGTGGCTCATCTGATCCACATCAAGAACATCCCGGAAGAACAAATGCGTACCCGTCACGCCAACCTTGAATAAACCCGCTTGACAGAGGGTGGTGCTGGCATTCGTTGACGAATCGACCGGCCCCACCACCACGCCTCGCTCGCTTTTGGTGCAAACCATTCCCCCCGTTTCAACCTGGTGCGCTTGTTTTCGCGCTAGAGTGCAGGCTAAGCCCGCAAACCAGTGGCCTTAGCCTTTACCCTCACCCCTCCCTGCATCCCACTGCTCACGTCTGCATCCCGAACCACGGGGCTAATCCTCCCTTATGGCACATATCATGCTGAACCATAGCTTGAGTTAAAACCAAGGATTCTTTTAATCCCGTTCGTCTTTTTCAAACTTGCCTAGAGGGGAGCAGCCTAGATGAAATTCATAACCGCCATTTTAAAACCATTCAAACTGGACGACGTCAGGGAAGCGTTGTCCGACGTGGGCGTTTCGGGTATTACCGTAACTGAAGTAAAGGGATTTGGTCGTCAAAAAGGACACACCGAACTGTATCGGGGAGCCGAGTATGTCGTTGATTTTTTACCCAAGGTAAAACTGGAAGTCGCTGTTACCGATGAGCAACTGGATACGGTAATCGAAGTCATCACCAAAAGAGCCAATACCGGAAAAATTGGCGATGGAAAGATATTTGTTTTCGACCTGGAGCAGGTCATTCGTATTCGCACCGGTGAAACCGGTTCCGATGCCCTTTAATTCAACCGATAAGGATAAGACAATGATGCGCATAATCAGCAACATTCTATTATTTCTATTGCTGTGTGCCGGTTTTTCAGAACTGGCCCTGAGTGAAGAAACCGTAGCCGCAGCCGCCCCGGCCGTGCCCTCTGCCAATAAGGGCGATGTCGCCTGGATGATCGTCGCCACGGTGCTGGTCACCTTAATGGTTATACCCGGCCTGGCCCTGTTTTATGGGGGCATGGTCAGAGCCAAGAATATGCTCTCGGTGCTCATGCAGGTATTCGTCATATTCTCGCTGATGGCTGTATTGTGGGCACTGTACGGGTATAGCCTGGCCTTCACCGAAGGCAATGCTTTCATAGGGGGATTCAGCAAGGCATTTTTACTGGGGATAACGCCGGAGTCCATGGCCGCCACATTCAGCAAAGAAGTATACGTACCGGAATATATATACGTCGTATTCCAGTTAACTTTCGCCGCGATTACCCCGGCTCTGATCGTAGGGGCTTTTGCGGAGCGCATGAAATTTTCTGCCGTGCTGCTGTACATGTTGATCTGGTTCACGTTCTCATACTTGCCCATGGCGCACATGGTCTGGTATTGGGCCGGCCCTGATGCTTATACCAATGCCAAAGCGGCTGAAGCCGCCACGGCGACAGCGGGTTTCCTGTTTCAAAAAGGTGCGCTTGACTTTGCCGGTGGCACCGTGGTGCATATCAATGCCGGTGTAGCCGGACTGGTCGCCTGTTTGCTAATCGGTAAGCGTATTGGGTATGGCAAAGAGTTTATTGCGCCACACAGCGTCACCATGACCATGATCGGTGCGTCGTTGCTCTGGATAGGCTGGTTTGGATTTAACGTGGGTTCCAACCTTGAAGCGAATGGCCTATCAGCCCTGGTTTTCGTCAACACCATGCTGGCAACGGCGATGGCTACCTTGGCCTGGTCGGGTGCTGAATGGTTGGTGCGGGGTAAACCCAGTATGCTGGGCGGTGCTTCAGGTGCTGTTGCCGGGTTGGTGGCCATTACTCCAGCCTGTGGTACGGCAGGGCCTATGGGCAGTATCGTTTTGGGTTTGATTGCCGGATTGGCCTGCTTTTGGGCCGTAACGACACTCAAACATAAAATGGGTTATGACGATTCGCTCGACGTATTCGGTGTACACGGTATAGGCGGTATTATCGGTGCCATGGGCACAGGCGTATTGGCTAATCCGGCGCTGGGCGGAACAGGCGTTTGGGACTACGTGGCCAATGCCGTAGCGGAATACGATACGGTTACCCAGGTAACCAGCCAGGCCTGGGGCGTAGGCACTGCTATTGTCTGGTCGGGTATCGTGTCTTATGTCGCTTTGAAAATAGTAGATATGTTAATCGGTATTCGGGTTACTGAAGAAACCGAACGACAAGGTCTCGATATTAACGAACACGGCGAAACCGCTTATCACTTGTAATTTGGGGTTTGACGCTCTTGGGGCATCTTCGGATGCCCTTTTTTTTGCCTTAAGCTCTGTGGGGCACGCAAGCCGCACGTCATCAATATCCACCTGCTCACGCTCATTATTCCAGTTCACTCAATACCTGCGACAGAGCTGTGTGTTGGCGTTCCACTTCCAGTGCAATGCGAAATTGTTCCAAAGCACGGCGGAGGTTTTGTCCGGGTTGCTCTACTTTAAAATAAGCATCGCCGTTCAGGTGATCCGTAAGGAATCGTAAACCCAATTCGTAAGGAATCAACCATATAGCCGTGTACCAGTATTGGCGTTCTAGTGAGCTTGTGTAGTCCTGGCTGGCAGCGTGATAAGCCCGTAACAGAGGAACGCCCACACTCAGGTCGAAAGCCGGTTCAGCAGGATTCTTTCGTCCACAGCAAGAACGGAGGCAATCCCCCAAATCGTAATGAGGCAATCCCGCCTTGACCGTGTCCAGATCAATCAGGCTGATGACCCTGTCTTCACAACGATCAAACAGCATATTGTCCAGTTTAGGGTCGCCGTGGGTGACTCGCATGGGCAACTCGCCGCGCTGGCTGGCTTCTTCCAGTGTGGATGCCCGCAGGCGTCCGGCCTCGACTTCAGCCATGGCCTGCTTCAGCGCGGAATCTGCGCGAATGGTTGTGGTGCTGGCCAGAACCTGATCGTAGTGCTCGAGATAGCCTGAAGTAATGTGGAAACCCGGCAAGGTGTCCTCAAGCCCGTCCGGGGGCAAATCCGCAAACAATGCGTGGAAATACCCCAAGGCAGCACCTACGGCTTGCGCTTGTTGCGGCGAAGTGATGTGGGTCAGGGTGCGGGTATTGGAGAGATATTCCTGGGCGCGCCAGAAATATCCGGCTTCATCGCATAGAAAATCAGCTCCGCTTCGGGTGCTGATCAGGCCGGGAATACGCAAGTGGGAAGGTTCAGGGCGATTGCTGAGGTGATCCAGCAGGTGACGATAATTGGCCAGGATAGCGGGAGGATGCGGAAACACTCGAGGATTCAACCTTTGCAGCACGAATGGCTCGCCCGATTCAACGCTTACCCGGTAGGTTTCATTGATTAGCCCAGCCCCCAATGGCGACAACTCAAATGAGGCGCGGGTAAACTGCCTTGCCGCCCATCCCGCCGCAGCCAACATATTCATGGCAAAAAATCGGGTTTCCCGTGGGTAATGCCCAGTTTTTCCCGGGTTTTCTGTTTTTGTTTCTCGGTTTTTCGGAGCAGTAAATACACAGCACCGGCTCCTCCGTGGAATTTCTGGGCACTGTGAAAGGCCATCACATCCGGGAATAGGGGCAACCAGCGGGCCAGATAGCTTTTCAACAAGGGTTTTTGTTCTTTGTTGTTGCGGCCCTTGCCGTGGCTGATTAATGCTGAACGCACGTCATGGTGCAGGCAATCACCGATAAAGCGAAACAACTCATCTCTGGCCTGCTCCACCGTGTAGCCATGCAGATCCAGCATGGCTTCGATGTCATATCCGCCTTGCTGCAATTTGCGAAACACACCATTCTGTATGCCATC
>JBPCSC010000493.1:0-1183 GCA_051007495.1 Methylococcaceae bacterium
TTCGAATATCTCAGGGGCAAAGCTTTGCCCGGTTGCTTGAGTATGTTGCAGCCATAATGCTTCTGACTCTAAACGAGTAAAATTACCCACGCGCAAAGATTCAGCCTTGATATTAAACGCCGATCCGCCGGTAATGATTTCCTGATGACTGGTGTGAATGCGGTAATCGCGTATATCCCTGACACCACAGAGTATGATGCTTTGCGGGAAACGCGAGGGGCGTTCAGGATACCCGGATCGGAGTTGGCGCAGTAAGGAGATTAAAGTATCGCCGACCAGGGCATCGACTTCATCCAGCACCAATACGACCGGTTTGGATTCCAGTTGACACCATGTGGTCAACATATTGGTGAGTAAATCGTTAGGACTGTCGTGGCGGTGTTGTTCGTCCCTGGACGTCTTTCTGTGGTGATCAAGTAACTAACGTATTTGTCTGGCTAACACCTGTATGACTGTCGCAATACCCACGGCCACATCATGCCGGGCGGTTTGCGCCCCCTCGATATTGGCATATACCGCCCGGTATTCACCGGTTTGATTGAGATACTCCACCAAGGCTCGCAAAGACGTGGTTTTGCCGGTTTGTCTGGGGGCGTGCAGTACGAAATAGCGTTTAGCCTTGATTAAAGCCACTACTTCCAGATGATCTATGCGTTTAAGCGGATCAATCATGTAGTGGTCTTCGGTGATGCAAGGCCCTGCGGTATTGAATTGTTTTTCGTTAATCATGGCTTATGCTCCCCAAACCCCTATGCTCATACCGTCCTGAGTTTTATCTTCCTGCCAGATCCGTTCTTCCCAGGTGGATTGTGGCCGGCAATCAAATACAATCAAATGCGCTTCGTCCGCGCCACAGCGTTGGGCATATTCCCGGGTTTGCTGCAAACCCGGTTCCAATATGGCGTTCAATAATCCGCGCTGGAGTTTTAATTCCAGCACTATGCGTTGTACAGGGCCGTAATAGCCTAACTCTTCATCCAGCGGCCATTGAATATACAAATCCGTGCGTTTTTTGCCCAAGCCATATTCCCGGTCTATACGGCCACCGCCATTGACGATTCTTTGCAAAAAAGCTTGCAATAATAACTGCGGCCCGGCTTCCTTATACTCAAAGTTTTTCAGCCAACTGTCAGAATGTTCTCGGTAAAACTGCTGGAAGGCGGTTAATAGTTTGGGTATGTTC
>JBPCSC010000494.1:0-3038 GCA_051007495.1 Methylococcaceae bacterium
CGGCGGTGCTGAACACTTTTGCATCCTTCGATCCGTCTGGAAAACCAACCAGCTACAGTCGATCAATCCTTTTCAGACCCTCCGCATCGTTTTTGCGGGGGGTGAGTAGTTACGAAAGACCTTGAATAAACTAATTGCCATTGATCAGTCATCTCAAAGAAAATACTCTGAACCCAGCCTTGTTTTTACTGGCTCCCTGTATGAACCCAGAACAACTCTACTAAATAAGATTTCACGTGGATTATCAGAGCATGGAATCAGTCTCGACATTAAAGGAAGAACTATGGATACTCAACGTTTTTCTGATGATGAATACTGGATAAACATGGCTGATTCTACTATGGTTTTAACTACAGCAAATGTAATGCAATGTCCTAATATTGACTGGCCCTGGTTTCTTCATCTGGTTTATCGGTATCTTGAAGTTCCCGCAACTGGATCTGTTCTTGTGGCTCAGGAGATACCTGGTTTAAGACGCTATCTGATACCAGATGTGCACTATATTTCCTATTTGTCTGCGGAAGAGGCGGTCAACAAAATAGCGTATTACTGGGACAAGCCAAAGGAATTAGAGCGAATTGCAATTGCCGGTAAAAATAAAGCAAGATCTCTTATCGATTCTGGTATTTATTGGGTATGTATCGACACTGCACTAAAAGGTGATTCTTTAACATGAAAAATAATTTAACACAAATAAAACAATGTCGTATCAGCGGTAGTAAAAATCTGATATCTGTACTTAACTTGGGTAGTCAGGTATTAACCGGTGTTTTTCCGAAAAACAGGCAGGATCCCATTACTACTGGTCCTTTGGAGTTAGTGTGGTGTCCTGATAGCGGGCTGCTTCAACTACATCACTCTTATGATCTGGGTGAAATGTATGGTATGAATTACGGTTATCGATCCGGTTTGAATCAAACCATGGTTCAACATCTGCGTAGAAAAGTAGATTCCTTACTGCGTATTTGTCCTCTTTATTCGGGAGATATTGTTCTTGACATTGGCAGCAATGATGCAACTTTACTTTCCGCTTATTCTGTTTCCGGATTAAATCGCATTGGTATTGATCCCACCGGAAACAAATTTAGTGCTTTTTATGGAAATGGTATTGAATTAATTCCTGATTTTTTTACTGCCGAAGCCTACAAATTCAAATTCGGTAACAAAAAGGCAAAATTAATTACTTCAATCGCTATGTTTTATGACCTGGAAAGTCCTTCTTGTTTCGTTTCTGATATTGCTGAAGTATTAGACGATGAAGGCATCTGGCATTTTGAGCAAAGCTATATGCCCACAATGTTGCGGATGAACTCTTATGATACCGTTTGTCATGAGCATCTCGAATATTATTCACTTCGCGTAATAAAAGATCTAGTCGAGAAACATGACCTGATGGTAGTTGATGTGCAAATGAATGCTGTTAATGGCGGAAGTTTTGCTGTTACTGTAGCAAAAAAACATTCTACGTATAAACCAAATAACACCATAATAAATTGGCTATTAGGCCAGGAAGACAGAATGGGCTTGCATACACCAAAGCCTTACAGGGATTTTGAAGATCGAGTTTATCGGCATCGAGATGATCTTACTCGTTTAATTCGTGGTTTACGTGCAGATAATAAGCGAGTCGTTGGGTATGGCGCATCAACAAAAGGAAATGTTCTGTTACAGTTTTGTGGCTTTACTGAAAAAGATATCGAGTGCATTGCAGAGGTAAATTCTGATAAATTTGGTTCTTACACACCCGGGACACATATTCCAATATTATCTGAATCGGAAGTACATGCCATGAAACCTGATTATATGCTTGTACTACCATGGCACTTTCGTGATTCAATAGTTCGCAGGGAAAGTAATTATCTCACTTCTGGTGGTAAATTAATTTTTCCGATGCCGGAAATTGAGATAATTTAAGGTATACTTTTGAATACTGCAATTATAGTCGGTCATCAAGGACAGGATGGAACATTTTTATCTTCATTTTTGCTACAAAAAGGGTACAGGGTAATTGGCCTGGGCCGTAATAAATGGGTCGAAAATGGTTTGGTTATTAAAGAATCAGTGAGCATTCTGGATTCTGGTTTTGTACGGCAGTTATTGATAGAAACAGGCCCTTGCGAAATATATTATCTTGCTGCGTACCATAGTTCTTCTGAAAAAAACAATATATCGCCAACCGTGGGCGAAGTATTTGCTGCATCTCAAAGTATACACGTCACCGGGCTTTTGAATTTCCTGATGGCTATAACCGAAGTGTCACCACAAAGTCGATTATTTTATGCCTCTTCGTCTTTAATCTTTAGCGGCAGGCATGAAAAAGTTCAGGATGAATCGACACCATTTGATCCAGTTGGAATGTACGGCATTACAAAAGCTCAAGCAGTTTGGCTTTGTAGAGAGTTCAGAAATACTCAGAATATATTTGTAAGCTGTGGTATTCCCTACAATCATGAATCTTATTTAAGACCGCCAAACTTCTTAAGTTCAAAAATAATTAGATCTGCTATTGATATAGCCAATGGGAAAGAAATTATTCTGGAAATTGGAGATTTACACGCCAGAGTTGATTGGGGTTATGCACAGGATTATGTAAAAGCCTTTCATGCCATACTTTCATTGGAACAGCCAGACGATTTTATTATTGCTACCGGGGTATCCCACAGTGTTGAAGAATTTCTTGCAGAAGCTTTTAGTTTTTTTTGTCTGGATTGGCACCAGTATGTAAGAGTCAACAAATCGCTGTTGTTCAGAACTCAACCTGAAAAAATTGGCAACTCTGCCAGATTACAATGCCGTACTGGTATTAGCTTGGCTCGACCTTTTGATCTATTTATTAGACAGCTAATAAATGATTATTTGATGTGTAGCGAATACTCAGCCTCCCTTTAAGTCTGATACTTTATTCTTATTACGCTGTTACACCGCCATAATCAAGCCGAACTTGACCAGTGATGAGCCATATACGCTTTTCCATGCTGTGTTGGACATTTTATAGACAACGGATCCCCACTGGGAATACGAACAGAACGTTGAGGTCA
>JBPCSC010000495.1:0-3585 GCA_051007495.1 Methylococcaceae bacterium
CACAAGGACATAGCCGTCTCCGGGTGCAGGTGTCTACCGACGCGGTATCGTGGTTATGCGAAGTGCCGCACCGGGGCTGTCAGCTCGACTTTGGCCGCTTGCTCTGGGGCGAGGCCAACGAGTACCCGCAGGAAATTCTGCTGCGCGAGGGCGCAAAAGCGGCAGGTTTGTTCCACTTGAGAATTACTTAGGAGGCAGAGATGAAAACCTTACGCAAGGTCAAAATCGAAGGCTTCAAATCCATCGCCAGTGCTGAATTTAAGCTGGGTGACCTCAATGTGGTCATCGGCGCAAACGGGTCAGGGAAATCGAATCTGATCGGCGTGTTCCGCCTCCTGGAGCGGGTGCTGAATCACAACCTCCAGCTTTATGTGGCCAGCGAGCCGGATCGGTTCTTACACCACGGGCGTAAAACTACACCCGCGTTAGCACTCGATTTTGCCTTCGACCAGAATTCTTACGGCTTCAAACTCAAGGCCGCGCAGGACACACTGATTTTTGAATACGAGCGTGTGGAATACAGTGGTTACTGGAGCTATGGCGAGCCTATCGCTGTGGGGCACAAGGAAAGCAAGTTGGAGGAGGCCGCGAAGTCGTACCACAACAAGATTCCGCAATATGTGTTCCCCAAGGTGCGGAATCTGGTGGTCTATCACTTCCACGACACGTCGGATACCTCACCCGCCAAGCAGACGGGGGACGTGGATGACAACCGCTTTTTCCGCCCCGATGCAGCGAATCTGCCCGCTTACCTTTATTGGTTGCAGGAAAAGCACCCCATGCAGTTCCGCCATATCGAGGAGCACATCCGGTTGGTGGCCCCGTTCTTCGAGAAGTTCGTGCTGGCTCCAAGCAAGCTGAACGAGAAGAAGATCAAGATGGAATGGCGGCAAAAAGGCTCCGAGGCATATTTTGATGCCTACTCGCTGTCCGATGGCACCTTACGTTTTATCTGTCTTGCTACGCTGCTGTTGCAACCGAATCCACCCGCGCTGATTCTGCTGGATGAGCCGGAACTGGGCCTGCATCCTTTTGCTATTCGCATTCTGGCCGAGATGCTGGAGGCAGCATCGAAGCGTGTGCAGGTGGTGCTGGCCACGCAATCGGTGACGTTGCTCAATCATTTCACTCCACATGATGTGATCGTTACAGAAAACGATGGGCAGAAGACCACGTTCAGTCGGCTGGACGAAGAGAAGCTCAAGGGCTGGCTTGATGAATTCAGCCTGGGCGAGTTGTGGGAAAAAAATGTGCTTGGTGGCCGCCCATGACAAGGCTGCTGATTCTGGTTGAAGGCCAGAGCGAGGAAATCTTCGTCAAGCACACCCTGACTCCGCATCTCGCGCAGCACGGCGTGTATGTGCAATCGCCCATTGTGCTGTGGACGAAACGCTCATCTGGTGGCGGCGGCTTTCGTGGCGGAGTATCGAACTGGAACCAGATTCGTCGAGACCTGTTGCCACTGACGCGTGACGGCGATGCGTGGGTCACCACGCTGCTGGATTTCTATGGATTGCCTGAAGATTTCCCGGGCTTGCCAGAGGCACTGGGAGCTGGTAACGCGCAGGAAAAGGTCATCGCATTACAAGAGTGCTTTTCGGGAAAAATCAACCATCAGCGGTTTATCCCTTTTCTCGCGCTACATGAGTTCGAAGCGTGGCTGTTTAGTGCCCCGGATGCGGTCGAAGCGCATTTCGGCAAGGCACATCTTGCAGAAAAGTTACGCAGTGCCGTGCAGGAAGCAGGTGCTCCAGAACTGATCAATCACGGTGCAACTACACACCCTAAAGCACGCTTGAAAAATTTGGTGGGCGCTTACAAAGAAACGTCGGATGGCCCCACGCTGCTCGAGAAAATCGGGATTGCGGCGGTGCGTGCGGCTTGCCCGCATTTCGATAGCTGGCTGCAGCGGCTAGAAGCCCTGGGTGGGGGCGCGTAGTGACGGACGTCGATTCTTTGTTTCAACCCGGCGAACGCATCACCCACCACGAATTCGGCCAGGGTGTCGTACTTGACCCGGTACGTGATGGCTACTTGCGTGCCTTCTTCGGCGTGGGTGAGCGTCGTGTGCCGGTGGGTGCCGTGCGCCGCCAACTCTCGCGCACCGAGCGCATTCTGCGAGCCGTCGATGGCGACGCAGATCGGGCACGCAAAGCGTGGCTGACCTATGAAGCCCATGCCCTGCCGATTATGGAAAGCGCATCGGCACTGACCTCTGCAAAAATTGATCTGCTACCTCACCAAGTGGTACTGACCCACCGCATTGCTACAGCATCACCCCGGCGTTATCTCATCGCTGATGAAGTCGGCTTGGGTAAAACCATCGAAACCGCGCTGATTCTGCGTGAGCTGGCCAGTCGGGGCGAACTGAACCGTGCGCTGATGGTGGTACCAGCCGGGCTGGTGAACAACTGGCATCGTGAGCTCAATGAGGTTTTCAATCTTGATTTCGAGGTATTCGGTTCCGAGGGTGACATCACCGATCGCAAAACCAATGCGTTTGCCAAGCATGACCGACTGATTGCCAGTATCGACACCCTCAAGCGACCGGCCCGTATCAGACGCCTGCTGGAGGCACCCCGCTGGGATCTGGTCGTGTTCGACGAGGCACACCACCTCACGGCCCACCGTACTGGCACCAAGGTGCGCAAAACCGAGAACTACAAACTGGCCGAGGCACTTAAGGATCACGCACGAGACCTATTGCTGTTGACGGCCACTCCACACCAGGGCGATCACTTCCAGTTCTGGATGCTGGCTCAGCTTCTTAACCCCACGCTGTTTGGCAGCCCCGAAGATATGCTGGAGAACCGCCATCGGCTCAATACGGTGATGTTCCGCCGAACTAAGGCGGATGCTTGCCAACCCGATGGTTCGTCCTTGTTTGCACGGCGTTGGGTACATACCGAATCCTTTCTGATGAATCAGGAAGAGGGGCTGTTCTATGAGAAGCTGCGTGAGTATCTGGAAGACGGTTTCGATTTGGCGCGTCGCCAAGGCAATAAAGGTCGAGCCCTGGGCTTTTTGATGGTAATTTTTCAGAAGATCGCCGCATCCAGCTTTGCCGCAGTGCGCCGCACACTCAAGCGTCGACTGCTGATGCTAACGCTGCACGAGGCGTTGTTGCGTGATAAAGAGCTTGATATTGAAGGCCGTCAGCGGCTAACTGAGGCGGCGCGAGCACTAATACACGATCAATTCGGGCTGCCACACGATAGCATCGGGCGTAGCGAAGTAGATCGCGTGCTGGCCGACCTCAAGTACCGCTTGGTCAAGAAACTGGATGAAGAGGCGCTGGAAATGGCCTCCGACCCTTACGGCAACGAATATTCTGCAACGCACGCAGAAGAAGCCGCCTCGGCAGTCGTGGAACTCCACCTGCCCGAAGAGCGCATGCGTATTGGTGATCTGCTCCAGGCCTTCCCGCAGCAGGGGGAAACCAAAGCGCAAAAGCTGATTGATGGGCTGGGTCATCTGTGGCGGCAGAATGCAAACGAAAAAATCGTTATTTTCGCTACCAACCTCGGCACGGTCGATCTCATTGCCTGCGAGATTGAACAAGCCTATCCCGGCCAGGGTGTAGTG
>JBPCSC010000496.1:0-8750 GCA_051007495.1 Methylococcaceae bacterium
GAAATAGTAATACATTAGCGATTGCCCCTACGGCCACCATTTCCAATATCTGTGGCGTGGCGCAGTCGATAGAACCGACGTACCAAAACCTGTTCGTCAAGTCCAATCTGTCGGGTGAGTTTACGGTTATAAACCCTTACCTGGTGGCTAAATTAAAACAACAAGGTTTGTGGGATGCGGTCATGATTAACGACCTCAAATACTATGATGGCAGTGTGCAGAAGATTGAGCGAATCCCGGAGGAGACTCGGCAACTCTATGCCACCGCTTTTGAAATCGACCCGCGCTGGTTGATCGAAGCGGCATCTCGTCGCCAGAAATGGATTGATCAGTCTCAATCCCTGAACCTGTATATGTCCGAGCCTTCCGGCAAGAAACTCGACATACTCTACAAACTGGCCTGGATCCGTGGATTGAAAACCACCTATTACCTCAGAACCCTGGGTGCTACCCATGTAGAAAAAAGCACCGCATTTGATGGCAAACTCAATGCCGTCAAGGAAGCAGCAGTCTCCATGGCAGAACATCAGGAACCGAAAGCCTGCTCCATAGACGACCCCACCTGCGAAGCCTGCCAATAACTCCCCTGAAAACCCTGGGGTGGAATAGCGTCCGCCTGTTCCACCTGGGGCATGTACTCAGCATCATCTCAAACAGAACTTTTGTCTCAGCCGCGTTCCAGCCCCAGCGCAGGTCAAGAAGTCACTACGCGGAAATCCTGCGTGAGTCGGGTTCTCGCACTTGAAGGGCAAAATACCCCCCCCGGACAGCCGACTTCATCAACCTGCGAGGCTCGGCGCGACTGAACGGGAGGGTGGTATGACCCGACCGGGTGCAATCCGGATGATGAGTTGGGGTGTCCGGGTTTGGGCGAGGGGATGTAGGGGATTTTACGCCACATCTCTTATGGCGCAGGTTCAGATGATAGTGAATTGGTAGCTGCCGATACTCCGGCCTGGTGCCTGTAGCAGCAATCTAATCTCGTAGGTTTTGCCGCTCATCATGAGGGTTTCTCTGTCACGCCGTGCCAGATATTCGGAGGGTTCGAAGATCCGGGTGGCGGTGGTCAGGCCGTCAATCTCCCCCAGCAGCAAGTGCAGGCGAGGAAAAGCCTGAGGCAATGATGCCTGATTGCTGATGACAAGCTTGAACTCGTAAGCCTCATCCGATTGCGGGCTTTTTTGCAGGCTGGCATGGCCGGCCCGGATCAAACGCACATCTTTGTACGCAGGAAGTACACAGCCCAGAGCGGCGCACAGTTGTTCCAGAGTGGGCCGAAGCTGGGCATTTTGAACCAGCCGCCCCCCCTCGAAAAAAAGGTACTGAATCCACAACAGCAGCAACAGAGCTAAAGTCAGCGTATTCCAGGGTATGACGTGGGGTTTGGGTGCTGCGGGGCGAGGGCGGTTTTTGCGAACACCCGGACGGGTGTCGGCAGTCAGGGAGAATAGGGAATCGGCTTTGTCGGCACTGCCGACTTCGCTGTGACGGGTCAGTTCTGGAATCTTGACTGGCTGGTTGCTGCGTACACTCAAAACTGGCGGTACGCTGCCGCCGGCGGTTTGCTCCAACCCCGCCAACGCATCGAACACGCGATCACAGTGTTCACAACGGGCTTCCCCGCGCCCGGCCCGCAACTGCGCGGCCGTGATCGGGTATCGGGTTTGACAGTCAGGGCAACGGGTATGCACGGGTTAGTCAGCCACCCGCACACCCGCCAACAACACCCAATCTTCGCGCTGAACCGGCGGTTCAAAGTGAATTCTGGGTTGATAGGCTGAGATGACGGTTTCCGCTTGAGTGGCCAGTATGCCGGACAAGGCCAGCAACCCGCCCATCGGCAAGCACTTAATCAGATCATCTGCCAGAGCGGCCAATGGGCCGGCCAGTATGTTGGCGACCACGATGTCAGCCTCAGACAAGGAGAGCGTACGCGGCAGAGCGCAGGTTAGCCGGTCTTCGACGCAGTTTTTCAGTGCATTGTCAGTCGTGGCGGTCAGGGCTTGGGGGTCTATGTCCACCGCATAGGCCTGGGCGGCACCCAGTTTTAATGCGGCAACGGCCAATATGCCTGAGCCACAACCGTAATCCATGACGGTTTTGTCGACCAGATTTTGACCCTCCAGCCACTCCAGACACAAGGCTGTGGTGGGATGGGTTCCGGTACCAAAGGCCAGACCTGGGTCGAGCAGAATATTGACCGCATCTGGCTCCGGTGGCTCAAACCCACCCGGACATACCCACAGCCTTGAACCAAACCGCATCGGTTTGAAATGCTCCAGCCAGGCACGCTCCCAGATTTGATCTTCCAGTTCAGTGACGGTGCGGGCATTCAGCACATCGCCCGGATACCGTGCCGCCAAAGCCAGAAACACGGTTTCAGGGTTGACATCGGGCTCGAACAGGCCCGTCACCCGGGTTCTGTGCCACAAAGGGGTTTCACCCGGACCCGGTTCAAACAGCGGTTGATCGCCGTCATCATCGAAACTGACCGACAAAGCACCCAATTCCGTCAGGTCATCGGACAAGGCATCGGCACAGGATTCATCGACACTGAAAGTGATTTGCCGCCACATCAGTGCTTGAGCCCAAGTTTCTGCTCCAGGTAATGGATATTCTGCCCTCCCGCCTCGAATGCGGCATCATTGATGATGTCCAGCAACAGCGGGATATTGCAGTTGATTCCGGTGATGATCATTTCCTGCAAGGCCGTACGCATACGGGCAATCGCCGATCCCCGTGATTCACCGTGGGCGATGAGCTTGCCTATCATGGAATCATAGTGGGGAGGTACCCGGTAACCGTTGTAGATGTGTGTCTCTACACGTATACCTGGCCCGCCGGGAGGATGGAACTGCTGAATAAGCCCTGGACTGGGCATGAAATTTCTGGGGTCTTCGGCGTTGACGCGGCATTCAATGGCATGACCTCGCATGACCACATCTTCTTGTTGTATGGAAAGACGTTCACCTGCGGCGATGCGAAGCTGTTCCTTCACAATGTCGTAGCCGGTCACCATTTCAGTGACGGGGTGTTCAACCTGAACCCGGGTATTCATCTCGATAAAGTAGAACTGGCCATCCTGATACAGGAACTCGAAAGTCCCCGCGCCCAGGTAGCCGATTTCCTGACAGGCTTTAACGCAGCGCATACCCATTTCCTGTCGCTGTTTCTCAGAGAGGCCAGGAGCCGGAGCTTCTTCCACCACTTTCTGATGTCGTCTTTGGGTGGAGCAATCACGTTCACCCAGATGAATAACATGTCCGTGCTGATCAGCCAGCACTTGAAACTCAATGTGGCGAGGGTTTTCCAAAAACTTTTCCATGTACACCGTATCGTTGCCAAAGGCCGCACCAGCCTCGCCTTTGGTGAGGGTAATCGCACTGTGCAGGTTGGCTTCACTGTGCACCACGCGCATACCACGGCCTCCACCTCCGCCAGCCGCTTTGATGATGATGGGAAAACCTATGCGCCGAGCGATGCGAACGTTTTCTTCAAAATCGTCACCTAGAGGGCCATCCGATCCGGGAAGGCAGGGAATGCCGGCCTTTTTCATGGCATTGATCGCGGAAACCTTGTCACCCATCAGGCGTATGGTTTCAGGACGCGGGCCTATGAACACGAAGCCGCTGCGTATGACCTTCTCGGCAAAGTCGGCATTTTCGGATAGAAAACCGTAACCCGGATGGATGGCCACGGCATCGGTGACTTCCGCCGAACTGATGATAGCGGGAATGTTGAGATAACTTTCCTTGGACGGCGCCGGCCCTATGCAGACGGATTCATCCGCCAGACGCACATGTTTCAGGTCTCGGTCGGCCTCGGAATGCACGGCTACAACTTTGATACCTAGCTCCCGGCACGCCCTGAGAATACGCAGGGCGATCTCGCCCCGATTGGCAATCAGAATTTTACCCAGCATGAAATTACCTGTGTTCCGGATGAATTATTCGATGATGAACAGCGGCTGGTTGTATTCCACCGGCTGTCCGTTCTCGACCAGAACCCTGGAAATGATGCCGCTTTTGTCGGCTTCAATCTGATTCAGAATTTTCATCGCTTCCACGATGCAGAGGGTTTCGCCCTCTGTGACGCGCTGCCCCACATCCACGAAGGGTTTTGCACCGGGCGTAGACGAACGGTAGAAGGTTCCTACCATGGGCGAGCGTACGATGTGTCCGGTCAGTTTGTCGCCGGTGGATTCTGCGCCTGTCTCGGCTATTGCCTGAGGTGCTGTAACCGCTTGAGTAGCCGAAGCCTGGACGACCTGAACGGCCGCCGGAGCCACACTGCTGTAACGACTGATGCGCAGGGAATCGTCACCTTCGTGAATCTCGATTTCGGCGATGTCTGATGCGCTGATCATTTCGATCAGTTTTTTGATTTTTCTGATATCCACGTTATGAGCCTGTTTTTAGGATATTAAGGGCGGCATGGAAGGCGAGTTCGTACCCGTGAGGTCCGAATCCGCAGATCACGCCACGGGCAATGTCGGAAAGATATGATGTTTTTCGGAAGGACTCTCGAGCATGCACATTGGAAAGATGGACTTCAATGAAGGGTAAGCGGGTCGCCAAAAAGGCATCTCTGAGCGCGATACTGGTGTGTGTGTAAGCGGCCGGATTGATGATGATGAAATCGGTTTGCTCATGAAACGCCTGATGAACGCGCTCCACCAGTTCATGCTCGGCATTGCTCTGCATGAAGCCTAGAGTCTGGTCGCTGTCTTGTGCGAGACGGTTCAGCGATGACTCAATCTCGGTCAGCGTCAGCGAACCATACAAATTGGGTTCACGCAAACCCAGCAGATTGAGGTTGGGTCCGTTCAGAACCAGGATTTTTGCCATATTCGTGTGTAATTTTCGAAAGTGCGCCCCGTAGGGCAAAAAACCGGTCTATTTTGCCGAAACCCCTCATTTCTGTCCAGAAACGACGCGACTCACCCGCATTAAAAAACCAGATCAGGGCGATGATTCTGAGATTAAATGGAACATTACGGCTGACAGTTGCCCCTGCACGACTATAAAATGCCCCAAAGTATTGCTTCCAAACCACCCCGTATACTTCAATCCCTCGATGATAGCCAGAAAAACCCGTTTCGCGCCCAGTCCCACCGGCCTGATGCACTTAGGCAATGCGCGTACCGCGCTACTCAGTGCCTTGTATGGCACTCACTTCCTGTTACGCATTGAAGATACCGACGCAGAGCGCAGCCAAGAGGACTATGTTTGTGCGTTGCTGTCTGATCTGACCTGGCTAGGCCTGCACTGGGACGAAGGCCCACGCTCAAAACACGCCGAAGCTGACTATTTCCAGTCACAGCGCAGTGCCATTTACCAACGCTATTACGATCAACTGGAAGCAGAACAGCGCGCCTATCCCTGTTTTTGCACCCCGCAAGAACTCGAAATATCCCGCAAAGTACAGCTCAATGCCGGGCAACCACCTCGCTACAGCGGCAAATGCGCCCGATTGACGGCCGATGACATCGCCGCCAGACGCGCTGACGGGCTGAAACCCAGCTTGCGTTTCCGCGTGCCAAAACAGGAAACGCTGGAATTCGATGACCTGATCCGTGGATCACAGAAATTCCTGACCGACACACTGGGTGATTTCATCATACGCCGGGCCGATGGCACGGCCGCGTTCTTTTTCTGCAACGCGATAGACGACTCACTGATGGGTGTGACCGATGTCATAAGGGGTGAGGATCATCTCACCAACACCCCACGCCAGATACTCATCCTCAAGTCACTGGGACTGGCCATACCGCGCTACGCCCACATCTCGCTGATCCTGGGTGATGACGGCGCACCGCTGTCCAAACGCAATGGCAGCCGTAGTATCCAGCAATTACGCGAGGCCGGATATTTTCCTGAGGCCGTCGTCAACATGCTGGCCCGCTTGGGCCACACCTACGATGACGAGGCCTGCCTTGGCTTTGATGCCTTAAGGCAAGGATTTGACATACACCGTCTGAGCAAATCTCCGGCCCGTTTTGATGTCGTGCATCTGGATCACTGGCAAAACAAAGCACTGCGCTCGGCAACGGATGAAGCCGTGTGGAACTGGTTGAGTCCTGAATGCCGCGCCTTGATCCCGGAAGACCGCCGGACTGGTTTTATAGATATGGTACGTGGCAACTGCATGTTTCCAGCCGATGCCTTGGCCTGGGCGGAGGTTTTCTTCACCGAAGCCTGGCCACTGTCGCCTGACGACAGCCAAATTGCCGCCCAGGCCGGTGCGGCGTTTTTTGATGCCCTGCTGGACGCTGCTAAACGCTCAGGTGATGATTTCGATGCTTTCATGACTCAAATCAAATCAACCAGTAGCCAAAAGGGTAAAGCCTTGTTCAGGCCCCTAAGGCTGGCACTGACCGGTCGACACGACGGACCGGACATGAATCAGGTCTATCGACTGCTCACCCCGGAACGCGTGCTGAATCGGTTGGCCCGTTTCGCTCATCCTCTGTAATTCAGGAACCCCATCATGCCCTATATCTACAACACCTTGTCCCGCAAGAAAGAACTGTTATCACCAATGGACCCCGACACGGTTCGGATTTACGTTTGTGGCATGACGGTTTACGACTATTGTCATTTAGGTCATGCCCGGGTGATGGTGGTATTCGATATGGTGGTTCGGTATCTCCGCTACATTGACTACAAGGTCATTTATGTGCGCAACATCACGGATATTGATGACAAGATCATTCGACGGGCCGCCGAGGAAGGCGTAAGCATTCTGTCGCTTACCCAGGCCTACATTGATGCCATGCACGAAGATGAAGAGGCTTTGGGTGTTTTGCCGCCCAACCGCGAACCCCGGGCCACATCGACCATTCCAGAGATGATCGCCATGATTGAAACCCTGATAGACAAGGACTATGCCTATGTGGGCAGTAATGGCGATGTCTATTATGCGGTTAACCAGTTCAAGTCGTACGGACGCGTATCCGGGCGGAATCTGGAAGAACTACGCGTAGGCGAACGGGTGGAAGTGGACACGTCCAAGCGTGATCCACTGGATTTCGTTCTGTGGAAATCGGCCAAACCCGGTGAACCCTGCTGGGATTCCCCTTGGGGTCCTGGGCGGCCCGGTTGGCATATTGAGTGTTCGGCCATGGCCACGGCCTGCCTGGGTCATCATTTCGATATACACGGAGGCGGCATGGATTTGCAGTTTCCTCACCATGAAAACGAAATCGCTCAGTCCGAAGCCGCCACCGGTGAGCCATACGTCAACATCTGGATGCACAACGGATTTGTCCGGGTTAATGAGGAGAAAATGTCCAAATCACTGGGCAATTTTTTTACCATACGCGAGATTTTGAAGATCTACCCGCCTGAAGTAGTGCGTTTTTTCATACTGAGCAGCCATTACCGTAGCCCACTCAATTATTCCAACGAAAACCTGGCAGAAGCCCATTCGGCCCTGACTCGCCTGTATACCGCCATGAGGGGTTTGGTCAATCAGGGCAATCAATACTCAGAACCCGAGTCCACGGAGGAATACATTGATCGCTTCGAAGAGGCAATGGATGACGATTTCAACACGCCCATCGCCATATCCATTTTGTTTGAGTTAGCCCGAGAGGCCAACCGCTTGCGCACCTCAGACCAAAAAATGGCCTCAGGTCACGCTTTGTTGCTGCGGGGGTTAGGTCATGTGCTGGGTTTGTTGCAGGATAATCCTGAAAATTTTTTGCAGGGAGAAACCGGCGATGCGGACGAACTCACAGCAGAAGCCATTGAACGCCTGATACAGCAACGTCTGGATGCACGCCAAAATAAAAACTGGGACGAAGCCGACCGCATTCGGTTGTTACTAAAAGAACAGGGCATCGTACTGGAAGACAACGCCTCCGGTACGCTATGGCGACGCGAAGGGTTGGGCGCGTGATCAACCCTGTATTGCCTCCTTTTCAGGCCATACTGCTGGACATGGACGGGCTGTCGCTGGATACCGAAGGCACGTATTGCCAGGCGTGGCGACAATCCGCCCTGGAGTTTGGCGTACATCTGGACGAATCAATATGTGAGGATTTGTTTGGCCGCCAATCCCATGATGTGGAGCACATCATCAGCCAACTGTTGGGTACGGCTTACGACAGGGCGCGTTTCTACCACAGTGCCGAGCAGCATTGGCGGCAGCATCTGCTGACTCATGGCGTAGAACCCATGCCCGGGCTGATTTCCTTGCTCAACCGACTGCAAACCTTGGCCATACCCCACGCCTTGGCCACCAACAGCGATCTAGGCCATGCCGAGGAATGCCTCACGCACGCCCGGTTGGACGGAGCGTTTCAGGTGATGGTGACACGGGATCAGGTCAGACAGGGCAAACCCGCCCCGGATTTGTTTCTGGAAGCGGCACGCCGTTTGGGTGTCCCCATACAATCCTGCGTGGTACTGGAAGACTCGGCCACAGGTCTCGAAGCCGCCCGCGCCGCCGGAGCCATCGCCATACTGATCCAGCGACGAGACCGTCTGCGAGAGCGTTTAAGGGCTAACGCCCATGCGGCTTACACCAGCCTGGATGAATTCGAACGACTGCTGACACACGACTGATGATGCGTAGAGATACACTGTTCCGGCAAAAACGGGAACGGACGGAAGATTTTCATTTTGGCCAGGATGTGGCCGAGGTGTTCGATGACATGCTGGATCGCTCCGTGCCTTTTTCTGAGGAGATTCAACGCTTGATTACCGAACTGGGGGTTGATTTTGCGTCCGAAGATAGCCAACTTT